>NZ_JAJEQL010000019.1:0-41509 GCF_020687345.1 Faecalibacterium butyricigenerans | reverse complement strand
CCCTACCTCTGGACTCCACTCTCCCCGCAACGAGTTAAGGGCTGCTCGCCCTTAACAATTCCAAAGAAGAAGTCGAAGCCCAAAAATGCTAGCCGCTTCGCTAAACGCATTTTTTGTGCTTCTCCTATTTACGGCTCCGCCGAAGATTTCACGTCGTCGCTGAACTTCACGCCCTGCGAAAACGTAACACCAGCTGCGAAGCAGCAAATCGGAGAAACGAGAAAAAAGCGTTTAGCGAAGCGGCTAGCTTTTTTCCGTTTCGACCTCTCCTTCGGGGTCTGAAAGGGGCGAGCAGCCCCTTTCTCGTGGATCCAGCGCGTCGAAATCGCTGGTGCTTTTCTGGTTCTCTTTTGGCACGCAAAAGAGAACATTAGCCTTAATGAAAAAGCGCTTTGCCCCGCGCCACCAGCGCGAGAACCATTTACCCTCTGCAAGCCTCCACAAACGCATCAAACAACCCCTGCTGCACCGGGTCTGCATCGCTGAGCCACTCCGGATGCCACTGGACGCCGAGGCAGAAACGTGCGTCCGGCTTTTCCAGCGCTTCCACGATGCCGTCCTCGCTGAGGGCGGCGACCTCCAATCCGGGGGCGGCGCGGTCGGCGGCCTGATGGTGCTGGCTGTTCACGAGGACGGTGTCCTGCTCCAGCAGGCGGGAGAGCAGAGTGCCCCGCCGCACCGTGACGGTGTGGACTTTCGCCCAGTGGTCGTTGTGGGGGACGTGCTCGAAGGGCTTGATGTCCTGATACAGGGTGCCGCCCAGCACGGCGTTCATCACCTGAATGCCCCGGCAGATGCCCAGCACCGGCTTGTCTGCGGCGAGGAAAGCCCGCAGCAGCTTCGGTTCGGCGGCATCCCGCAGAAGATTCGGCTCACCGCAGGCGGGGATGCGCTCCTGCCCATAAAAAGCGGGGTCCATGTCACCGCCGCCCGGGAGCAGCAGGCCGTCACAGGTCAGCGCTTCGGCCACGGCGGCGTCCGGGTCAGAAAGCTCTACCCAGTGCACCTCGGCCCCGGCCCGGGCCAGACTCTCCAGATATTTCGACTGCGCGGTGGTAAGCTCCGGGTCGGTGCTCATCCGGGGCATGGCGATGCTGATAGACATATAGACTATCCTTTCTGTCCTCTCCCTTTGGGAGAGCCTCTTTCGGAACAAAACAAAAACCCAGAACCATCGGTTCTGGGTTTTGTGGCGGAAAGATGGGGATTCGAACCCCAGAACGCTTTTGACACGTTACACGATTTCCAGTCGTGCGCCTTAGACCAACTCAGCCATCTTTCCACATCTTCAGTTTTCACCGCTTCAGGCCGTGGCCCTCAGCGCTCCACTATAATACCTGAAAGAAGGTCTTTTGTCAAGCTTTTTTTCAAAAAAGTTTGTATTTTTTCAAAAATGACGAAGCAGCGAATGCGGTGGAGCCGAGAGCGTCGAAAAAGCTCTTGACGCAGGCGCGAAACGGGACTATGATGAGGGCAGAGAGTATGCAGGGCGCAGAAGCTCCGCGAAAGACAAGGAAAATCAGGAGGAAAAACAGATGAATTATTCAGATGTTTTGGCCAATGCCCGCCAGTGCATCGGCAAATACTGCAAGGCCTGCCCCGTGTGCAACGGCGTGGCCTGCAAGAACCAGATCCCCGGCCCCGGTGCAAAGGGCGTGGGCGACACGGCCATCCGCAATTATAATAAGTGGGCCGACATCCGGGTGAACATGGACACCCTGTGCGAGAACGGCACCCCCGACACCCACGTCGAGCTGTTTGGCCGCAGTTTTAAGTATCCCTTCTTCGCCGGCCCGGTGGGCGCGGTGAACCTCCACTACTCCGATACCTACACCGACATGACCTACAACGACGTGCTGGTGCGGGCCTGCGCCGAGAGCGGCATCGCCGCCTTCACCGGCGACGGCACCAACCCTGACGTCATGACCATGGCCACCAAGGCCATCGGCAATGCCGACGGCTGCGGCGTGCCCACCATCAAGCCGTGGAACATCGACACCATCAAGGAGAAGATGGCGCAGGCCAAGGCCAGCGGCTGCTTTGCCGTGGCCATGGATGTGGACGCCGCCGGCCTGCCCTTCCTCAAGAACATGACCCCTCCGGCGGGCAGCAAGAGCGTGGCCGAGCTGGCCGAGATCGTTAAGCTGGCCGAGCGGCCCTTCATCGTCAAGGGCGTCATGACCGTCAAGGGCGCGCTGAAGGCCAAGGAGGCCGGTGCCGCTGCCATCGTGGTGTCCAACCACGGCGGCCGCGTCCTCGACCAGTGCCCCGCTACCGCCGAGGTCCTGCCTGAGATCGCCGCCGCCCTCAAGGGCACCGGCGTCAAGGTCCTCGTGGACGGCGGCATCCGCACCGGTGTCGATGTCTTCAAGGCACTGGCTCTGGGCGCCGATGGCGTCCTCATCTGCCGCCCCTTCGTCACGGCTGTCTACGGCGGCGGCGAGGAAGGCGTCAAGTGCTACATCGACAAACTGGCCGGTGAGCTGGCTGACACCATGCAGATGTGCGGCGCGCACTCCATTGAGGAGATCACCGCAGATATGGTGCGGATCTAAAATTTATGATTTGGGTTATTGTGCTTGTCCTGATATGCTATGTCATAGTGAGCTTTGGAGGCCGGAACAGAGGTCAGTGCGGCGAAAACAAAATCTATGACACACTGGAAAAACTAAGCGGCTGTAAGGCGATGCTTCCGAATTGCTATCTCCCGACAGAAAATGGAGACGTTACAGAAGTGGATTTGATTCTGATTCATGAATCGGGAATCTATGTGATTGAATCCAAAAACTACAGCGGTTGGATATTCGGAAGTGAGAATCAGAGATATTGGACGCAAAGCTTTTCTGATGGAAAGGGCGGCAGCCAGAAGTATAAATTTTATAACCCAATCTGGCAGAATGATACGCATATAAAGGCGCTTCAATGGGTTCTGGGAGATACACGAGTCAATATTTACTCTTACATTGTGTTCGGAGACGAATGCAGGCTGATGGATATTAGACAAAATACGGATAACTATTATGTGGTACAAAGAAAAGAACTTCTGTCGAGCGTAAAGGCAAATGCGGAAGCGTACGGAAGCCTATTGTCCGACGAAATGATTGACTGGTACTATCGTGAACTGTATCCCTATACACAGGTATCAGAAGAACAGAAAATGGAACACGCCAGAAAGATACACGAAAGGTATCATATGTAAACAAAAAGCGGCGTCACAGTCTATCACTGCGACGCCGCTTTTGTTTGTATGATCAAAAATTACTTCAGCGTCCCATCCAGCACCTGCTGATAGTACCACGGTTTCGGGGCGTGGAAGGTCTTGCCGCTGAGGAACTCGAAATCGGGCTGATTGAAGTGAGGCATGGTCAGCTCCCACGCGCAGAGGGCCTGATACTTCAGCTTCAGCTCACGGTTAGCAGTATTGTTGCCGTACTTGCTGTCGCCGAGGATGGGGCAGCCGATGCTGGCCATGTGGGCGCGGATCTGGTGGGTGCGGCCGGTGATGAGCCGCACCTTCAGCAGGGCCAGACGGCCCGAGACGGCGATGGTCTCATACTGGGTCTCCACATCCTTTGCGCCGGGCTGCTTGTCCTCCACGATCTTGACGATGCCGCGGTCGGCGTCCTTGAGCAGATAGCCGCCGAGGGTGGCGTCCGGGGGCGTAGGACGGCCAAAGGTGACGCAGAGGTAGGTCTTTTTTACCTCGCGGCTTTTGATGGCGGCGAGGAACAGCTCCTCGGCCTCGGGGGTCTTGGCGATGATGACAAGGCCGCTGGTGCCGGTGTCGAGACGGTGGCAGAGGGCGGGGGTGTAGATGTCGTTCTCCTTATACTCGCCCTGCTGGCTGAGGTAGAGCAGAGCGCGGTTGAGCAGGGTGTCGTCGTCCGGGCCGTCCACAGCGAGGCCGGCGGGCTTGTTGACGATGAGGATCTGAGGGCAGTCGTAGACCACCTGTGCCGGGCCGCGGGCATTCTTCCACGCTGGGCCTTCCACCCGCTTGTCGGCGTCCAGCACATCGTCGAGGATGAACAGCTTGATCTCATCGCCCGCCATGACACGGGTGGAGAGGGGCTGCTTTTTGCCGTTGAGCTTGATCTTGTTTTCGCGCAGGGCCTTGTTCAGCCGACCGGGGTTCAGCGCGGGGAACTGCTGCATCAGATAGTTGTCCAGCCGGGTGGGGGCGAGACATTTTACTTTCAATATTTTCACGGAAGTTTCCTCTCTAAGGTTAAGAATGAGTTAAGATTTGCTTTTATTGTAGCGAATCCAACTTCCTGCGTCAAGTTGGGAGTTTACTTTTTCCCAAAACAAGTGTATACTGTGCCAGTGCAAAACAAGTTAGGCATGAAATACCTATTATAGAAAGGGAAGAAGGTATCGATATGAAGAACGATAAGAAACGGATGCTCCTTGCAGGCGTTCTGGCGCTGAGTGTTCTGACCGGCTGCAGCTCTGCCAGCGCGGCTAGCGTCACCAGCAGTATGGCCGCTTCGATGGCTGCGGCCAGCCCTGCCGCCAGCAGCGAGGCCGTCTCCCAGCCCGAAACGGCGGAGGGCGTCGTCCTGCCCATCGCTCAAGGCAGTCTGGAAGAGATAAAGACCGGCTCCTATCAGTTTGCAGCGAACATCACGAATGTGGATGCCAAAAAGCGCCAGATGGACATGACGGTCTATGCCTATGACAGCTACCGGACCGAAGACATCGACGGGCTGGAAGCAGGCGAGGCCATCCGCATCCATCCGGACGGGGCTGTGGAGGCACAGGACCTGACCGTCGAGAGCATCGAGCGGAACGAGGAGACGGGCATCGTTTCCATCAACGGCGGCATCGAGCAGGGCGGTGTGGACCTGTGGCGCAGCAATGACGTCTACCGCACCGTCACCTACGACGATTACCCGGTCTATTATATGGTGGGCGAGTTTGTCCTGCCGATGGATGAGAACATCACCCTCAGCGACAGCTCTTCCGGCGTGGACGCCGCATCGGTGGAGACCGACGGCACCAACGGCGTGGCCAGCGCCGTCGGTGCGGATCTGGACAGCTGGACGGAGTACAACACCACCGTCTCCACGACCGACGGCAAGGTGAGCAGTATCCTCCGCATCTGGGTGCCGTAAGGGGAGTTTTTTGTAAAACCCGTTGACAAATAGCCTGACTATGCTATAATCTGAAATGAGCGCAGAGGAGCAGGGTGCCCCTTTGCGTGTGAACGGAAATTATGGCAAATGGCAAGGATGGGGCCAGAAGGATGTGTGCCGCCGCCCAGAGAGAACGCCCTTGGCTGAAAGGCGTTCCGGCAGAGCATTTTTTACGCCACCCCGGAGCTTCCGGCGAAACGAACCGGACGCTGCGCAGCGTTACAGCGCACAAAGCGGCAGAGGCCCGGCGGGCTTTTCTGCAATTTGGGTGGTACCACGGAGCTTTTCAGACAGCCTTCGTCCCTTTTCGGGATGAGGGCTGTTTTTTGTTTTTTGTCAGCCTGCCATAACAAACTGCGTCCGGAGGAGGACGCCGATACACGAGGAGAGATAAAAACTATGCAATGGACCGGTTTGAACGAACTGCGTGACAAGTACCTTACCTTCTTTGAGGGCAAGGGCCATCTGCGTCTGGACAGCTTCCCGCTCGTCCCGAAGAACGACCCCAGCCTGCTGCTCATCAACAGCGGCATGGCCCCCATGAAGAAGTGGTTCCTCGCTCAGGAGGAGCCTCCCCGCCACCGCGTGACCACCTGCCAGAAGTGCATCCGCACCCCTGACATCGAGCGCGTGGGCATCACCGCCCGCCACGGCACCTTCTTCGAGATGCTGGGCAACTTCTCCTTCCAGGACTACTTTAAGGAGGAGGTCATTCCCTGGGCTTGGGAGTTCCTGACCAGCGACGAGTGGATGGCCATCCCGAAGGACAAGCTCCACATCTCGGTCTACAAGGAGGACGACGAGGCTTACGACATCTGGACCAAGAAGGTGGGCGTCGCCCCCGACCACATGGTCCGTCTGGGCAAGGAGGACAACTTCTGGGAGCACGGCTCCGGCCCCTGCGGCCCCTGCTCTGAGATCTACTTCGACCGCGGCCCCGAGTACGGCTGCGGCAAGCCGACCTGCGGCGTGGGCTGCGACTGCGACCGCTATATGGAGATCTGGAACCTTGTATTCAGCCAGTTCGACGCCGACGGCAAGGGCCACTACGAGCGTCTGGCCCGCCCCAACATCGATACCGGCATGGGTCTGGAGCGTCTGGCCTGCGTGATGCAGGGTGTGGGCAACCTGTTCGAGGTCGATACCGTCCAGAGCGTGCTGCACCATGTGGAGCACATCGCGGGCAAGACCTACGGTGCTGACCCCAAGGAGGACATCTCCATCCGCGTCATCACCGACCACATCCGCAGCTGCACCTTCATGGTGTCCGACGGCATCCTGCCCTCCAACGAGGGCCGCGGCTATGTGCTGCGTCGCCTGCTCCGCCGCGCTGCCCGCCATGGCCGGATGCTGGGCATCAGCCGCCCCTTCCTCGTGGAGCTGGTGGAGACGGTCATCCAGTCCAGCGAGTCCGCTTACCCCGAGCTGCGTGAGCACGACGCCTATATCAAGAAGGTCATCGGCACCGAGGAGGCAAACTTTGCCCGCACCATCGATGCCGGCATGAACATCCTGAACAACATGATCGACGGTCTGGAGAAGGCTCACCAGCATCTGCTGAAGGGTCTGGACGTCTTCAAGCTGAACGACACCTTCGGCTTCCCCCTCGACCTGACCAAGGAGATCGCCGCCGAGCAGGGCATCGAGATCGACGAGGAGGGCTTCCACGCCGAAATGACCAAGCAGAAGGAGCGTGCCCGTGCCGAGCGCCTCAAGAAGAACATCTCCGGCTGGAGCGAGGACCTGTTCGGCGCTCTGACCGCTGACCTCACCGAGTTCGTGGGCTACGACAGCCTCAAGAGCGACAGCGTCGTCGTGGCTCTGAGCGACGAGGAGAACCTGACCGACGCCATCGCCACCGACGAGCAGGCCAAGGAAGGCGTGCTGGTGGTTCTGGACAAGACTCCCTTCTACGCTGAGATGGGCGGTCAGGCCGCAGACCACGGCGTCATCACCGGCCCTGAGTGCGTGCTGCGGGTGCAGGACGTCAAGAAGACCCCCAAGGGCTACTACGTCCACACCTGCACCCTCGAAAGCGGCATCGTCCATGTCGGCGACCACCTGACCGCCTGCGTGGATAAGGAATACCGTATGGCCATCGCCCGCAACCACACCGCCACCCACCTGCTGCAGGCTGCTCTGCGCGAGGTTCTGGGCGACCATGTCCATCAGGCAGGCTCTTATCAGGACGCCGAGATCACCCACTTCGACTTCACCCACTTCAGCGCAGTCACCCCCGAGGAGCTGGCCCGGGTGCAGAAGATCGTCAACGATAAGATCTACGAGTCGATGAATGTCACCGTCAAGGAGATGCCCATCGAGGAGGCCAAGAAGCTGGGCGCAATGGCCCTCTTCGGCGAGAAGTACGGCAAGGTCGTCCGCGTGGTTGACATCGAGGGCTGGTCCACTGAGTTCTGCGGCGGCACCCACGTCAAGAACACCGCCCAGATCGGCGGCTTCAAGATCGTCAGCGAGTCCTCCGTCGCCGCCGGCATCCGCCGCATCGAGGCCGTCACCGGCCGCAACCTGCTCATCCGTGCAAACCTGCAGGAGGCAATGCTGCACACCGTGGCCAACACCCTGAAGGCCAACAACATCACCTCTCTGCCCATCCGTGCCGAGGCCGTCATGGCCGAGAACAAGGCCATGAGCAAGGAGCTGGAGGAGATCAAGGCCAAGGTCGCCGCCTCCAAGGTGGACAGCCTGTTCGACAATGCCGAGGAAGTCGGCGGCGTGAAGATCGCTTCTGCATACTTCACCGGCACCTCCGGCGACACCCTGCGCGGTATGTGCGACTCCATCCGCGACAAGGCCGTGAACCCCTGCGTGGCGGTTCTGGTCGGCAAGACGGACGATAAGATCACCATGGCTGTCACCGTCAATAAGCTGGCACAGGAAAAGGGCCTCAAGGCAGGCAATCTGGTCAAGGAGATCTCTGCCATCGCAGGCGGCAAGGGCGGCGGCAAGCCCGACTTCGCTATGGCCGGCCTGAAGGAGGAGACCAAGATCGACGAGGCTCTGGCTGCGGTCAAGGGCATCGTGGAGAAGCAGCTGGGCTAAGGATAACCTCTCCGTCACGCCTGACGGCGTGCCACCTCTCCTATCGAGGAGAGGCCTTGGCATTCCGGAAAGCTTTCCCTCTTCGCCAGAGGCTCCCCTCGGTAGGGGAGCTGTCGAGCGATAGCGAGACTGAGAGGTTGACTCATTAAAAAATATTGGAAGGAGCGATTCCCATGGAAGATTGTCTGTTTTGCAAAATTGCAGCGGGGGAGATCCCCTCGAAGAAGCTCTATGAGGACGAGCAGGTGGTGGCGTTCTACGACATCGCCCCGCAGGCCAAGGTGCATTTCCTCGTCATCCCGAAAAAGCACATCCCCTCGGCCGCTGCGCTGACTGAGGCTGACGGCGCTCTGCTGGGCCATGTGTTCGCGGTCATCGCAAAGCTCGCCAAGGAGCAGGGCCTCGACAACGGCTACCGCGTCATCTCCAATGTGGGCGAGGACGCCGGCCAGACCGTCAAGCATCTGCACTTCCATGTTCTGGGCGGCGAGAAGCTGCCTGTCTGATTCCGGAAAATGAAGGAGATCGTTGAATATGGCTAAGACTTATACCCTGAACGTCGCGGGCCTGACCCGTGAGCTGACCATCTGCAAGGTGGACGACCACTTGGACATCGCAGCCTTCATCATGCTGGGCGACGCCGAGCTGACCGTGGCTGCTGCTGCCAAGCTGCTCAAGAAGTGCCCGGAGTTCGACATCCTGCTGACCGCTGAGGCCAAGGGCATCCCGCTGGCCCACGAAATGAGCCGCCAGAGCGGCAAGCCCTACGTCTGCGCACGCAAGGGCGTCAAGCTGTATATGCCCGACCCCGTCGTCGTCGAGGATCAGTCCATCACTACGGCAGGTAAGCAGAAGCTGGTCATCGACCGCAAGGAGCTGGACAAGATGAACGGCAAGCGGGTGCTGGTCGTGGATGACGTCATCTCCACCGGCGGCTCCCTGAAAGCTCTGGATGAGCTGGCCGAGCAGACCCAGTGCACCATCGTGGGTCAGGCCGCCGTTCTGGCCGAGGGCGATGCAGCACAGCGCAAGGACATCATCTTCCTTGAGCCGCTGCCGCTGTTTTTCCACTAAGCTGAGATGCGACGCCCGCTCTGCGCGTTCTGCCTGAGTGCGCTGGGTGTGTTAGCATTGTGCTCATTTTTGCCGCAGACGGGGCTTTTGCTGCCGTCTGCGGCAATTTTTGTTGTCTTCTGCCTGCTGGTCTGGTGGAAAGGCGGGGCTGCACGAGGTTATGCGGTCTGTCTGCTGCTGGGCGCTTTGGTTGGCGTCGGCATCCGGGAGACCACCGATGCCCGGCTGGCGAAAATACAGGGGTCATACGCCGGACAGGAAGCAGTCCTGACCGCAGAGGTGGAGAGCATCGGCCGCGCCTATGGGGCGGGCCGGGTGAGCGCTGTGCTGCGGGTGGAGACGGTAGACGGAGAAGCTGTCCGGTTCCGTGTGGAGTGTGTCAGTCTGCCCCGATGCGAGGCAGGCGGCCGCATCCGGGGCCGCTTCGCGCTGGACCTGCCGGACGCCACCCAGCGCCTCAGCGACTACGCCGACGGCATCGCCCTGAGCGCGGAGTATCAGTCGGGGATGCTGCGGCTTGGGCCGGGCCGAAGCTTCCGTGCCCGGACGGCCCGCCTCCAAGCGGCCCTGAGCCGCGCCTTGCGCGGCGGCATGGCAGAAAACACCGGCGGCGTTCTGGCCGCGATGGCCGCAGGAGACAAGAGCCATCTTTCCTCCGCCCTCCGCAGCGCCTACCGGGGCGCAGGACTTTCCCATGTGCTGGTGGTGAGTGGCCTGCACGTCACCATCTTCTGTGGTCTGCTGGACGCTCTGCCCCGCCGGGAGCGGGAGCGCAGCCGGGCCTATCGGCGGGCGAGGTCTCTGCTCCGGGCCGGGACGGCTCTCCTGCTGGTGGGCATCACCGGTGTGACGCCCTCGGTCCTCCGGGCGGCGGTGGCGGTCTGGATCAGCTCCCTCGGGGTCTGGCTGGGAGGCCCGGCGGACACCCTCACCTCGCTGGGTGCGGCGGGCGTCCTCATGTGTCTGGGCAACGGGTACGCTGTCTGTGACGTGGGCTTTGAGCTGTCCTTTGCGGCAGTGCTGGGCACACTGGCCGGGGGAGTGTGCGCAAAGCGAGGCCGGAAAGTCTATTATAATAAGAAGAAAAGGCAGGGGAAGAAGGCCTCCCGCCCGGTGCTGTTCCTCCGCCGTCTGGCGGGCGGCGTGTGGGATGCGCTCTGCGTCTCCTTCTGCGCCTCGGCGGCGACCTTCCCGGTGCTGGTGCTGCGGGGGATGAGCGCGACGGTCTGGGCCGTGGTGTCGGGTGTGGCGGTCCTCTGGATGGTGGGGCCGATGCTGGGCCTCAGCCTCGGCGCGGCGCTGCTGGGTCTGGCGGCCCAGAATTTCGGATCCCTGCCCTTGTTTGAAATTCTTCGCCGCCCCATAGCCTTCTGTGCCGAGGGGCTGGCGTTTGGGATGAACGAGTGGGCCTTCCGGGTGTCCGGTCTGCCGGGGGCGTCGCTCTGGTTCGATGGTGGGTATGCGGCACTGGTGTGCCTCGTGCTGTTCTTGCTCTGCGCAGCGGCGATGCGGTGGAATGTCCGCCTCCGGGCGGCACTTCCTACGGTCGTTTTACTGACGGCGCTGGCCTTCGGCCTTGAAACGGCCCTGAGCTGGAACGTGGTGAACATTGAGCTTGTGGGCACGCAGGCCGCGCCCGCCGTCATCATCACCCGGCGGGAACAGGCGGTCGTTCTCTTCCGGGGCAGCAGCATCACCCAGCGGGCCGTGGAGACCCAGCTGGAAAAGCGGGGCGTGAAGCGGGTGGAGCTGCTGGTGGACCTGCGGATGCAGCCGGAGATGCCCTGCGATCTGAAAGCCGAAACGCGCATCGAAGCCGCTGCGCTGGCTGCGGACACCACCCGCCGCGCCGCCTGCGGAGGGGTGGACTTGGAGCTTTACCGCACCCGGCAGGGCTGCATCGTCCGGCTGACCATCGGCGGGCAGCGTTTTGTCACGGTAAGCGGCACCGTCCGCCCTGCAAAGCCCATCCGGGCCGAGTGGCTGCTGGCGTCGATGGCGCGGCCGAACAACATCCGGTATACCGACTGCCTGACCCTGAGCCGAAAGTACCGCTGGATGCGGGAGAGCGACGCTGTGCCCGTCTCCCGCCTGCGTCTCCGCCTCGCAGGGTGAGCGCTTTTCAAAGCGGGCGGAGTATGATAAAATAAGGCCATCACCTTAATAGAAAAAGGAGCCGATGATTTGGCAACGGAAACGAAACTCCGGCAGCTGGCCCAAGGGGGCTGTCCGGTCTACTATTTTTATTCCAGTGAGCGGTATCTGGTCCGGCAGGCCGTGGCCCGGGCGTCGAAGCTGCTGGCCGAGGGCGAGGACGAGGAGACGACGGTGCTGGACGGCGCGACGCCGGAAATCGAGCAGCTCATCATGGCGGCAGGCACCATCTCCTTCTTCGGGACGCGGCGGGTGGTGCTTCTGCCCGAGGTGGACCCTGCCGCCTACAGCGACAAAGACCTCGACGAGCTGTGCGCTACGCTGGCCAGCCTCGAAAACGCTGTGGTGGTGCTGGGCAGCGTGTTTGAGTTGGAACGCAATAAGCTCAAGCTGGGCAAGCGGGCACAGAAGCTCGTCGCCCAGTGCACCAAGGTCGGCTTCGCCGAGGAGCTGGCCAAGCCCAAGCCCTACGAGCTGAAGGTCATGATGATGGACCGGGCCAAAGCGCAGGACACCACCCTCTCCGAGGGCACGGCGGCGGCCCTGCTGGAACGCTGCGGCGAAGACCCCTTCCTGTTGGAAAACGAGGTGGATAAGCTCTGCGCCCTCTCGGGTTATCAGACTGTGACCACGGCGATGGTGGCCGAGATGGGTACCGTGAGCCTTGAGGCCGATGTCTTCGAGATGATACGGATGATCACGGCGAAAAACGCTACCGGCGCGTGCAAAAAGCTCCAGACCCTGCTGCGCTTACAGCAGGAGCCGATCCCCATCACTGCTGCCATGATCGGCAGCTACGTCGATCTGTACCGGGTCAAGCTGGGCGCGGCCAAGCGGAAGAACTATAACACCGTGTTCAAGGACTTTGGCTACAAGGGCAGCGACTACCGGCTCAAGCGCTCGGCGGAGACGGCCAGCCACTACACCCTGCCCCAGCTCGAGGCCTGTATGCAGATCCTTTTGGAGCTGGACAAGAGTCTGAAAAGCCAGCCGGTGAGCGCCCAGACCCTTCTGGAAACGGCGCTCTGCCGCTTGGCCATGGCAGGAGGAAGAAGATGAGCGAAAAACAGGAACTGCTGCACACCGACCGTGTGCTCATCGTGGAGGGCAAGTACGACGCCGCCCGCCTGTCTCATCTGACGGACGCCATGATCCTGCTGACGGACGGCTTCGGCATCTATAAAGACAAGAAGCGTCAGCAGCTTTTCAAGTCATTGGCCCGCAGGAACGGCCTCATCCTGCTGACGGACTCCGACGCGGCGGGCTTCCGCATCCGCACCTACATCACGAATCTGGTGGGGGAAAAGAATGTCGTACAGGCCTATGTCCCGGCTATCCACGGCAAGGAAAAGCGGAAGGCTCAGCCCGGCAAAGAGGGGCTTCTGGGGGTCGAGGGCGTGGACGACGCCCTTGTCCTGCAGGCGCTGCGGGATGCTCTGGGCGAAGAGGCCGATACGGCCCCGGTGAAGCCGGAGGGGCGGCAGATCACCTACACCGACCTCTACGAGTGGGGGCTTTCGGGCACGGCAGGCTCGGCGGAGCGGAAGATGAAGCTGCTCTCAGCCCTCGGGCTGCCGCCCCGGCTCTCGAAAAAAGAACTGGTGGAGGCCCTCAACCGCCTCTACAGCTACGAGCAGCTGGACGAAATGCAGGCGGAGCTGCTCAAAGCGTGAGAATACAGTGGATCTTTTCATAAAAACATGAAAAAGATTCAAGCGAAGCTTCTGGAAAATTTGCCGCAAGCTGTGATATAATCAATACACTGTGCGCCCGTCGTCTACGAAGCACGACGGGCGCAGATCTTTGCATGGTGCAATAAAGGAGACAATCAATGGAACGCGAAAAACTCAAATCGAGACTCGGGTTCATCCTCCTTTCCGCCGGCTGCGCGATCGGCATCGGAAATGTGTGGAAGTTCCCCTATATGGCAGGTCAGGGCGGCGGCGGCGCGTTCGTGCTGTTCTACCTGCTCTTCCTCGTGATTCTGGGCCTGCCCATCATGAGCATGGAGTTCGCCGTGGGCCGCGCCAGCCACAAAAGCCCGGTGCGCGCCTATCAGGCCCTCGAGAAGCCCGGCCAGAAGTGGCACATCCACGGCTACTTCACCCTCATCGGCTGCTATCTGCTGATGATGTTCTACACCACGGTGGCGGGCTGGATGCTCCACTACTTCTACATGACCGCCGCCGGGAAGCTCTCCGGTCTGGATGCCGGTCAGGTGGCAGACGCCTTCACCGAGATGCTGGCAAGCCCGCTCATCATGGGCTTCTGGATGGTGGTGGTCGTGGTGTTCGGCATCTTTGTCTGCGCCCGCGGCCTGCAGAACGGCCTTGAGAAGGTGACGAAGGGGATGATGATCGCCCTGCTGGTCATCATGGTGGTGCTGGCCGTCAACAGCCTGTTCATGCCCGGCGCAAAGGAGGGCCTGCGCTTCTATCTTGTGCCCGACTTTGGCCGCATGAAGGAGGTGGGCGTCGTCAACACGCTGGTAGGAGCCATGAATCAGGCCTTCTTCACCCTGAGCCTCGGCGTCGGCGCAATGGCCATCTTCGGCAGCTACATCGGCAAGGAGCACGCCCTGCTGGGAGAGAGCGTCCGTGTCGTGGTGCTGGACACCTTCGTGGCTCTGACCTCCGGCCTCATCATCTTCCCGGCCTGCTTCACCTACGGCGTGGACCAGACCAGCGGCCCCAGCCTCATCTTCATCACCCTGCCCAACATCTTCGCCAATATGTCGATGGGCCGTCTGTGGGGCAGCCTGTTCTTCCTGTTCATGGCTTTTGCGGCCCTTTCCACCGTTCTGGCCGTCTTTGAGAACATCATCTGCTGCGGCATGGAGCTGACCGGCTGGAGCCGTCAGAAGTCCAGCCTCGTCAACCTCTTCCTCATCATCGCCCTCTCACTGCCCTGCGTGCTGGGCTACAATGTCTGGGCATGGGACGGCTTCGCCATCTTCGGCGGCGCAGTGCTGGATCTGGAGGACTTCCTCGTCAGCAACCTCTTCCTGCCTCTCGGCTCCCTCGTCTACCTGCTGTTCTGCGTCACCCGCTACGGCTGGGGCTGGGACAACTACAAGAAGGAAGTCAACACCGGCGACGGCCTCAAGGTGCAGGACTGGATGCGCGGCTATCTGACCTATGGCCTGCCCCTCATCGTCCTGTTCATCTTTGTGTTTGGCCTGTACGACAAGTTCATCGCCTGATCAGATTGGAAAAAGGCCCGTGGTGCGGAAAAGCTCTGCACCACGGGTCTTCTATTATATGTAAAAAGTCCCGTGTTCACACTGTCGTGGGAACATGGGACTTCAGAGCTTGCAGCTTACTTCACATACCGGCCTTCGCAGATGTTCTTGCAGCAGGCGCTGACGGGGAACCAGCAGCAGTCGCGGCAGATGTCGGCGAGGATCTCGGGCGTGGCCTTGGCGTCGATGGCACGGATGAGGTCCTGATAGACATATTCCTTTTCCTCGAGGCCGAAGTATTCCACTGTCTTTGCGTCGTAGCGCTTGACCTTTTCCTGCGTGTCGCAGAGATCCTCGCCCAGTTTGTTGGGGCAGCAGGAACAGAGCGTGTCGGTGGAGAAGGTGAGGCGGATGGTGGTGCCGGGAACATCCCGGAGCTGGTGCACCACATCGGTCATGTGGGCGACAAAATCGTTGTCGTAGCCCTTGCCGGAGTAGCCCTGTGTGCAGAGCAGATGGTGGGGACGAAGTACGATGCTCATGCCTTCAGACCCGGGATACGCTTCCGCAGATTGAGACCGATGGCGCAGGCCAGCACAGCCTTGATGATGGCGGTGGGGATGAAGGGCAGCACGCAGGCAGAGATGCCGACGGCGATGGTGCTGTGGGCCACCACCACGAAGAGGGCGACGCCCACCACATAGTTGACCAGAGTGCCCACCACGACAGCGGTGACGAACGCGCCCTTGAAGGCGTTGCGGTGCTCGACGCCGAGGCCGATGATGTAGGCCATCAGGGGGAAGGAAATGAGGAAGCCGCCGGTGGGGCCGACGAACTTATCAAAGCCGCCGGAGAAGTTGGCCAGCACCGGTACGCCCACGGCACCCAGCGCCAGATAGACCAGCGTAGCGATGGCAGAAAGCTTGGAACCCAGCACCACAGCAGCCAGCGTGATGGCGAAGGTCTGCATGGTCATGGGGACGCCCAGAGGCATCGGAATGGAGATCTGGGCCATCACTGCGATGACGGCGGCGAACAGGCCCGCGTAGCAGATGTCGCGGACGGAAAACCTGGACTTGCTGGCCGAAGCGGCCTGTGTGGTTTGACTCATAATGAATGCTCCTCCTATACTTGCGGCCCCGGGGGCCGGTGTCTGGCCCAAAGCGGCCATACGCCCAGTATGACAGACTGGCGCAGCGGCGTCAACTTGAGAGTTGCAAAAAGGTTTACAATTCAAAATGAAAAACAAAAACAGGAAAATATACAAAAGATGTCGCTTTTGGTTGTGGAATGTGCTATACTAAATCCAGCTATAGAAAGCACATCAGGAACAACAGAGAGGAGAACATCATGCAGCATGAAACCGTGATCGTGCTGGACTTTGGCGGCCAGTACAATCAGCTCATCGCGCGCCGCGTCCGCGAGAACAATGTCTACTGTGAGATCTATTCCTATAAGACAGATCTTTCCATCATCAAGGCAAAGAACCCCAAAGGCATCATCTTCACCGGAGGCCCCAACAGCGTCTATCTGGAGGATTCGCCCACCATCGACCCCGAGATCTTCCGCTGGGGAGTGCCTGTGCTGGGCATCTGCTACGGCAGCCAGCTCATGATGCACCTGCTGGGCGGTCATGTCTGCCGCGCACCGGAGCGCGAGTACGGCAAGACCGAGGTCTTCGTGGACAACAGCAGCAAGATGTTCACCGATGTGCAGCCTTCCACCATCTGTTGGATGAGCCACAACGACTACATCGAGCAGGCAGCGCCCGGCTTCAAGATCACGGCCCACACCGTCAACTGCCCGGTGGCAGCGGCCGAGAATGAGGAGAAGGGTCTGTACGCCGTCCAGTTCCACCCCGAGGTGCTCCACACCGCAGAGGGCAAGAAGATGCTGCGCAACTTCGTGTACAATGTCTGCGGCTGCACCGGCGACTGGAAGATGGACTCTTTCGTGGAGAACAATGTCAAGGCCCTGCGGGAGCGCATCGGCGACGGCAAGGTGCTCTGCGCCCTGTCCGGCGGCGTCGATTCCTCGGTGCTGGCCGCCATGCTGGCCAAGGCCATCGGCAAGCAGTTGACCTGCGTTTTTGTGGATCACGGCCTGCTGCGCAAGAATGAGAAGGAAGAGGTCTGCTCGGTCTTCGGCCCCGGCAACGCCAACGGCTTTGACATCAACTTCATCTGTGTGGACGCTCGTGAGCGCTACTTTGCAAAGCTGGCCGGTGTCACCGAGCCGGAGCGCAAGCGCAAGATCATCGGCGAGGAGTTCATCCGCGTCTTTGAAGAGCAGGCCAAGCAGATCGGCAAGGTCGATTTCCTCGCACAGGGCACCATCTACCCCGACGTGGTCGAGAGTGGTCTGGGCGGTGAGTCCACCGTCATCAAGAGCCACCACAATGTCGGCGGTCTGCCCGACACTGTGGACTTCAAGGAGCTGGTGGAGCCTCTGCGCAACCTGTTCAAGGACGAAGTCCGTCAGGCTGGCCGTGAGCTGGGTCTGCCCGAGTATCTGGTCAGCCGCCAGCCCTTCCCCGGCCCGGGTCTGGGCATCCGCATTATCGGCGAAGTGACTCCCGAAAAGGTCGCCATCGTACAGGATGCCGACGCCATCTGGCGAGAGGAGATCGCCAAGGCGGGCCTCGATAAAGAGATCAGCCAGTACTACGCCGCACTGACCAATATGCACAGCGTCGGCGTCATGGGCGACGAGCGCACCTACGACTACGCTGTGGCCCTGCGCGCCGTCACCACCACCGACTTCATGACCGCCGAGAGCTACAATATGCCTTGGGATGTGCTGGGCACAGTCACCAGCCGTATCGTCAATGAGGTCAAGCACGTGAACCGCGTGTTCTATGACTGCACCGGTAAGCCGCCGGCTACGATCGAGCTCGAGTAATCTGCAAACCCTGAAAAGTATTGATACAATGCGATATTTTGAGATCCGAAAGGCTTTCTGATACTGCTTTGATACTATCAGACGATTATTCATAAAGAGAGACATGAGAATACCCTCTGAGAAACGGTAAGTTTTTCAGAGGGCATTTTTGTGTCTTTTATTCTTTACGCCACTTTTTCTTCGGCTCGTACCGGCCGCAGCCGTCGGCGGTCTGAGGCCAGTTGAGCTTCCATTCCAGATACTCTTCCTTGGTGATCTCGCCCTCCCGGAGCTGCTTCTTACGGAGCTGCCACTCCTTTAAGAACTCATCCAGCAGGCGATAGCGGAAGCTGACCGCCATGTGCTTTTCCGGGAGATCCGGATCGGTGGTGTCTGTGACCTCATAGAGCCGGGTGCCGGGGTAGTGCTCATCCAGTTCGAACAGGGTGTACATTACATCCTCTGCGGCGTACAAGGTAGGCTCATAGAGGGAACGGTAGTTCACGTTCAGTACCTCCGCAATCTTGTGGAGCAGCTCTTCCTTGGGCGTGCGGGTGTTGCTTTCGTATTGTGCGATACGGATGTCTGCGCTTTTCTCCTCAAACCCGATGGCGATGCCCAGTTCCTTCTGGGTCATGCCTCGGAAGTTGCGGGCACGTTTGATGCGGTCACCGACTGCCATGCGATTGCCTCCTGACTTAAACATATTTGTTGAACCTAGTATAGCACAGAAAAATAGGAGGTGCAATAGAAAATAAACAAAAAAGTTTAAGATTTTACCTGAAAACCTCTTGACTTAACGGAATGTGTTTAGTATAATGAGAACGTAAAAAGATAAGCAAAAATGCTTAGTAAAATTGAATGACCGCCAAACTGACCCAAACCGCCAAGACCTTCCGAAAGGAAGCGAGCGCTCCGTAAGGGGACGGCACAGCACCGCAAAGGGAATATGCCTGCCGGAAGTCAGCGAGGATGAAGCGGCACCGAAATGAAACCGACAAGGAAAGGACAAAAAATGGCAAACAGCATTTTTATCAAGGCAGACGAGCTGGCAAAGGAGCTGGACATCTCGCAGGGTCTGGCGTACAAAATGATCGCCCAGTGGAACGAGGAACTGAGAGCCAAGGGCTACACGACCGTGGGAGGCCGGGTAAGCAGGAGGTACTATCAGGAGAAGATCTACGGGGCAGGTGAGGAGTGATAGAATGCCAGCCTACAAGGACAACAGGCAGGGCACATGGTACGCTTCCTTCTACTTCGAGAACTGGCAAGGTGTGAAGCAGAAGAAGCTGAAACGGGGATTTGCCACCAAGAAGGATGCTCTGGCGTGGGAGCGGGAGTTCCTTCTTCAACAGGCGGCAGACCTGACCATGACATTTGAAGCTTTTGTGGAAATTTATATCACGGACAAAAAAAGCGACTCCGGGAAAACACATGGTTTACCAAGGAGCATATCATCCGAACGAAAATCTTGCCGTACTTCAAGGAAAAACGGCTCAGTGAGATCAGGCCGCGGGATGTGATCGCATGGCAGAACGAGATGCTGAACTACCGGGACAAAAACGGCAAGGCCTACTCGCCGACCTACCTCAAGACGCTGCATGGACAACTCAGTGCCATTCTGAATCACGCCGTCCGGTTCTACGGGCTGAAATCAAACGCAGCGGCCACAGCCGGGTGCATGGGGTCGGAAAAGCACAAGGAAATGCTTTTCTGGACAAAAGAAGAGTACCTCAAATTCGCAGAGGTCATGATGGACAAGCCGCAATCCTATTACGCTTTTGAGGTCCTCTACTGGTGCGGCATCCGGGAGGGCGAGCTACTGGCTCTGACTCCGGCAGATTTCGACTTGGACAAGGGGCTGCTCTCCATCACCAAATCCTATCAAAGGCTGAAAGGCCGGGATGTGATCACTGACCCGAAAACACCCAAGAGCGTCCGGGTCATCCAGATGCCGCAGTTTCTGACGGACGAGATCAGAGACTATCTGAAATCCCTCTACAAAGTCCAGCCAGACCAGCGGATCTTTGAGGTGACCAAGAGCTACCTGCACCACGAGATGGACAGGGGAGCCAAGGAGGCCGGGGTGAAGCGGATACGAATCCACGACTTGCGGCACTCCCATGTATCACTGTTGATCGAGATGGGCTTCTCGGCTCTGGCAATTGCAGACCGGGTGGGGCATGAGAGCGTGGACATCACCTATAAGTACGCCCACCTCTTCCCCTCAAAGCAGCAGGAGATGGCGCAGAAGCTGGACATGGAGCGAAAGGATGGATGAAGATGGAACGAGTACTCGACCAGCAAGGCCGCTGGCGGAACAAGGTGGTAGCCTTCCGAATGTCCCCGGAAGAGGACGAGGTTCTGGAAGCCAAAGTAAAGCTCTCCGGGCTGACCAAACAGGAGTATATCATCCGCCGCTTGACCGACCGGGAGATCACCGTGGTAGGCAACCCAAGGGTCTACAAAGCCTTGCGAGACCAGATGAAGCTAATCTATCAGGAATTGCAGCGGCTGGCCGTGGATGAAGAAGTTCCGCCGGACTTGCTGGAGACCCTGCAAATGGTGGCTCTGACGTTGAACGGACTTAAGGAGGAATGCGAATGACGGACAATAGAAAAACGACCGTACCGGGTGCATCTGTTGGCGCAGATGCGGTACAGTCGTCCTCAAAAATCAACACCAATATTATAACAAATTCGGACAAGCAAATCAATCTGCAAGCCGCGAAAAAGTCAAACAATTTCGGGCTGAACACGGTATCAATGACCGAACTGTACGACACGGTGTATCCACCTCGGAAACCCATCGTGAACGACCTGCTGTACAGCGGCACCTACCTCTTTGTAGGCGCGCCCAAGGTGGGTAAGTCCTTCTTCATGGGGCAGCTTGCCTACCATGTGGCGATGGGGCTTCCGCTGTGGGAGTACGAGGTGCATCAGGGCACCGTCCTCTATCTGGCGTTGGAGGATGATTACGCCCGGCTGCAGCGGCGGCTCTCCCGGATGTTCGGGGTAGAGGAGACCAGCAATCTCTACTTCGCAACACAAGCCAAGTCCGTGAGCGAGGGACTTGACCAGCAATTGGAAGGCTTCATCCGGGAGCACCCGGATGTGCGGCTCATCATCATCGACACCCTGCAGAAGGTGCGGGAGATCGGCGGTGGCCGATACAGCTACGCCAGCGACTACGAGATCGTGACCAAACTGAAAACTTTCAGCGACAGGTACGGCATCTGCCTGCTGGTGGTTCATCACACCCGGAAGATGGAAGCCGAGGACAGCTTTGATATGATCTCTGGCACCAACGGCCTGCTGGGTGCAGCGGATGGAGCGTTCATCATGCAGAAGAAGCGGCGTACAGATAATACCGCTCTGCTGGACATCGTGGGGCGTGACCAACCGGACCAAGAGTTGACGTTGGAGTTCAACCGGGAACGCTGCGTCTGGGAGTTTCAGGGAGCCGAAACGGAACTCTGGAAGCTGCCGCCCGACCCGCTTCTGGAAGCGGTGGCAAAGGTGCTCACCCCGGAACAGCCGGAGTGGAGTGGTACGCCCACGGAGCTGCTGGAACGTCTGTCTGGTGTAAGCATACAGGCAAACATCCTGACCCGGAAGCTGAACGTGAGTGCCGACAGGCTCTACAACGACTATTGGATTCGGTGCGAAAGCAGGCGCACCCATGAGGGCAGGGTGGTCAAATTGACGCTGGAAAATTCTGGGGCGTGACGATTCGTGACGGTTGTGACGGTATTTTTGCTACTATGTAAAATACCGTCACAATCGACACAACCGACACGGGATGGTGATAACGATGAAAAATGTGCAGATTTCGCAGGAACTTTTCGTCGCCTTGCTGCATTATCATTTGAGCGGCGAAAATGAGTACGAAGAGATTATTGAACAGGGCTTGGAGCAAAAACTGGATGCGATGCTGCGGCATGAGCTGTATGCCCAGTACAAGACAGCACCCACCGAGGAACAGCGGGAGCAGGCTCGGCAGGAGTATCTGGACAGACGAGGCGTGCCAGAAAGCTTCCGCTGGTGAGTTCCTCTATTGGCAGAGGACAGGAGCGTGTCACGCTCCTGTGAATGCAATCACGCAGGAAGGTGGTGTTGGACAGAGCAGCGGTGAGGTGCAGCGAAACCCCGTCCGCAGACGAAAGCCTCCGGCAGGGCGCAAAGGCATCTTTTGATGGACGGAACGTCTGTCAAAAGTGCTTTTGCGTTACTTTCGACGAAAGTAACAAAGCCTTTGCCGTGTCCGGCACCAGTTACTTCCACAGAGAAAGGACGTGCGATTGAAAAGAACCATTTCCGCAATGCGGGGCTCCGGCTCCCTCAACCATAACCGGAGAAGTTTCACCGCTGAAAACGTAGACCCGAAGCGCAGCAGCCTGAATGTCGTGTACCGGGATGAGCCGATTCAGAAGGTGTACCACGAACTGTTTGACGAGGCAGTGAAGCGTTACAATGCCAAGCAGAAGCGCAAGGACCGCTGTATCACCGACTACTATGAGCACCTGCGGACAGGCAAGCAGGAAAAGCTCTTCCATGAGTTGATCGTCCAGATCGGCAACAAAGATGATATGGGCGTCCTGACCGAGAACGGCGCACTGGCAAAGGAACTGCTGGACGAGTATATGCAGGGCTTCCAAGAGCGGAACCCGACACTGCGGGTGTTCGGAGCGTTCCTCCACATGGATGAAGCTACGCCCCATCTGCACATCGACTTCGTGCCGTATGTGTCCGGCTGGAAAGGCAAAGGACTGGACACCAAGGTCTCCCTGAAGCAGGCTCTGAAGGCCTTGGGCTTTGTAGGCGGCTCCAAGCGAGAATCTGAGCTGAACCAGTGGATCAACACCGAGAAAGAGCAGCTTGCTGCCGTGATGGAGCGGCACGGCATCGAGTGGGAACAGAAAGGCACCCACGAAGAACATCTGTCAGTGCTGGACTTCAAGAAGCAGGAGCGTAGTAAAGAGGTGGCGGCTCTGGAAGCTGCCAAGCAGGAGTGCCAGACCGACCTGACCGAGATGCAGGAACAGCTGGAAACAGCGCAGACAGCCGTAGAAGCCGCTGAACAGCGGGTACAGAAAGCGGAGCTGACCTACCAGAAGCAGAGCCGGGAGCTGAACAAGCTGGCTCCCATCATGGAGGGGCTGGAAAACCTGTCAGCGCAGTACTCCCAGCGGCCAGAAGAATGGGTGCCAGAAGCAGCCACATTTGAGACCGCCAAGAGCTATCGGGAGAAGAAGGCCATGCCGCTGATCCAGAAGCTGGTAAAAGTGCTCTTCGCTATCCATCGGAAGTACTGGGAGGTCAAGGATGAGCGGGATAAGTATTTGCACTTCTATCAGGACGAGAAGAAAGCTACCCATCATCTAAGCCAGCGGCTGAAAGAGGTGGAGGCTGAAAACTCTCAGCTCTATGCGATGAAACGTGATTTCAGGCGAGTGTGGAACTATTTCGGTGCCGAAAAGATGCAGCAGGTCATTGGGCTCATGAGGGAGCAGGAGCAGACCGCGGATAGAAGCCAGAAGAAGAACAGACAGAACAGCGTAGAACTGTAAGATAGGATAGCAGACCCCCGCCAGCGGATATTGGCGGGGGTCTGCTATATGGAAAGTCAGATAATTAAAACGCTCACAGCAAATTGTTTGCAAAAATGACGATAAATGGTTTTGCGTGGACTTGACGTGTTAAATAAAAAATAATATAATCAATACTGAGAGAGTTTAACTATTACAGCATGCTGTACGAACGATAACAGGAGGAAGGAAAATGAATCAGAGCTCCTGCTTTCAAAATAACCTTGTGGATTTATCAAATGCTCCTTGGACAATGCACGAATTCTTTGCGGGGAGTGGATTGGTAGCATATGGTTTGAAAGGTATGTTCAAACCGATTTGGGCTAATGATATTAGTGAACAGAAGGCAGCCGTATACAAAGAGAATTTTGGTGATGGTTATTTTAAACTTGATGATATAAAAAATATAAATGGGAAAAATCTTCCATTTGCGAATCTCTCGTGGGCAAGCTTTCCGTGCCAAGATTTGTCTTTAGCAGGATCTTTAGGTGGAATTCATGCATCACGTAGTGGATTGGTATGGGAATGGCTACGTGTTTTAGATGAAATGCCTAATAAGCCCAAAATTTTACTGTTGGAGAATGTTCTAGGATTGCTGTCAACTAATGGTGGAGACAATTATAGGGCTCTCCATATGTCATTAGTGGAGCGTGGATACCGTTGTGGAGCAATCGTATTAAATGCATCTCATTTTGTGCCGCAATCAAGACCGAGGGTTTTTGTCATAGCGGTTCAAAAGGAATGCGAGATTCCGGAAGAAATAGTTCGGAATGAACCTTGCTGGCTTCATAATAAAGTGGCGGTAAAGCTTGGGAAAAATCTTCCGGACTGGATTTGGTGGTATACAGAGAAACCCGCTCGAAGAAAAATGACGCTTAAAGATGTTGTGGAAGAACAAACTCAATTCGATAAAGATGAAGCGCTAAGATTAGTGCCTCCAAGGCATCAACAAAAACTTGATATGTTAGATACAGTGTATGCTACTGGATATAGGCGCACTCGCAATGGAAAACAACAACTGGAACTTCGATTTGATGGAATTGCGGGATGTCTTCGAACACCAGAAGGTGGAAGCAGTAAGCAATATTTGGTGGTAAAAAAAGATGGAACAGCACATGCTAGACTGTTAACAGTACGTGAAACGGCACGTCTTATGGGAGCACCAGATAGCTTTAAATTACCGGGAAGCCAAAACGATGGATATAAGGCGATGGGGGATGCAGTGGCAAAACCGGTTGCTGAATTTTTGGGAAAGCGGTTTTTAGCTAAGATTGCGGAGGCAGTATATCAATGAAAAGTGCAGAAGATAGATTGAGAGAATTTCAAACACAAAATAATATTGCCACGAAGGGATCACTGTCACTTGTAATACAGTTTACTCGTCTTGTTCGGGATAAAGAATTTCCGTTAAATTCTGATGATTTTCAGACAAGCAGTAAAGGGCAGGTAGCTGGACTTGGTGGGGCAAATTTAAAGAAAATCTTGAAAGAACATGGGATTACACAACAGTTGTCTGCAGAGGGAGGAAGAACAAGCAGAGGCAGCATGGGTCTTATGATAAAATATGTTGACTTCCTCAATGAGTGGCATAAAGAAGAAGCCGTTGATCTCGCTGCCGTAGAAGAATTTTGGGCAGAGCAGATTCGAGAATATTTTAGAAATCAGCCATTTATATTAACAGCGGATGCATCAAAGACAATTGGTGCAAATTTAGATGAATTATTTGAACAGGCAAAGAAGCGACAGAGACAAAACCCCGGAACGCAGTACCTTGGAACGGTGCTGCAACATTTGGTGGCAGCTAAATTGTGTATGGTTATGCCGGAGGGCTCATTTGAAATCCATGGAGCTTCTGTAGCTGATGCACCGACAGACAGAAATGGTGATTTCGTAATTCACAATACAATTGTGCATTGTACGACTATGCCGGGAGCGCTGTTGATAGAAAAGTGTAAAACTAATTTGCGAGCAGGATGCCACCCGGTAATTATAACGATTTTTGAGCGAGTTCATACAGCTTTGAATTTGGCAGAGGATGCTGGATTGGCTGGCCGTGTGGAAGTATGGGATGTTCAGCAATTTTTATCGTCGAATATATACGAACATAGCCTTTTTGATGAAACAAAGCGCAATTCAACTCTTTCAGAAATCATCGTTCGATATAACAAGATTGTTCTTGAAGCGGAGAGTGATCCGAGTTTAAGAATTGAATTTGACGCCAAATAAAGCTGGATTAAGCATCGGCAGTGCTGTTTTTAGAGAGGAAGGTGCATTATGCCGATATCGGCAATAGATTTGTTTTGTGGAGTTGGTGGGTTGACTCATGGACTGCAATTAGCAGGAGTTCCTGTTGTTGCTGGTTTTGATGTTGAAAATTCATGCAAATATGCTTATGAAAAAAATAACACTGCCAAGTTTGTTTTGAAAGATATAACTCAGTTAACAGGAAATGAATTAGAAGGTTATTATCCTCCTAATACTACAGTTAAAATATTGGTGGGGTGTGCTCCTTGCCAGCCTTTTTCAACATATTCATTAAGATATAATAAGCACGGAAGAAAAGACGAGAAATGGAAACTATTATATTATTTCTCAAATCTCATTAAAGAGGTTCAACCAGAAGTTGTTTCAATGGAAAATGTTCCGCAGTTGTCGCATGAAAAAGTCTTTTCCGATTTTTTGGAGGAACTACGTCATTTAAAGTACTATTTAACATGGGAGATAGTAAATTGCGCAGACTTTGGCGTTCCTCAAAATCGAAAAAGATTGGTACTACTAGCATCAAAATACGGAAAGATAAAGTTGATTGATCGTCAATATAATGAAACGAATTACCGGACAGTCAGAGATGCAATCGAAAATTTACCATATTTGGAAGATGGTGGTGTAGATGAGAAAGACCCGCTTCATAGAGCAAGTAAATTGTCAAAAATGAATAAACGGAGAATAGTACAGTCAAAACCAGGGGGAACATGGGAAGATTGGGATGATGAGCTGAAACTCCCTTGCCATAAGAAAGACTCTGGGAAAAGCTATAGAGCAGTATATGGAAGAATGGAATGGGATAAGCCATCGCCTACAATTACAACACAGTACTATGGTTATGGAAATGGTAGGTTTGGACATCCGGAACAGAATAGAGCACTTTCAATGAGAGAAGGTGCACTATTACAGTCTTTTCCAAGTGATTATCAATTTTTGGATCCAGATCATCCAGAGACAAATCGAAGTATTGGTGTGCATATTGGAAATGCAGTTCCGGTAGAGCTTGGGCGTGCTATTGGCTTGAGCATTATGAATCATTTGAGTGAGAGAGGTGTAATATGATGTCGACTCATAAACAAGCGATTGACGATGAGAAGAAAGTGGCAGCTGAAGAACAAATTCGTTCGTTAAGAAAAGAAATTGATTACAATACGAGAGACTATACGATAGACTTCTTGATCCAGCAATTTAGAAATGATGAGTTTTATATACCAGATGAGTACCAAAGACAATATATTTGGAATGAGGAAGATAAAAATAGATTTATTGAATCTATACTGCTAGGACTTCCTATCCCATTGATGTTTTTTTCGGATACGGAAGATGGAAGATGCGAGATAATTGATGGTGCCCAAAGGACTCAGGCCATGGAAGAGTTTATGTCAGGAGATTTGGTTCTAGGTGGTTTAAAGAAGCTGACATCACTCAACGGTTTTTCATACGAAGATGTGCCGGCGTATTTTCGAAAAAAATATGATAAGACGAATATGAGAATAATCGTTTTATCCGATGATACTACGTTGGAAATTCGACAGGAGATATTTAATAGAATAAATACCACTGGAAGAGAAGCAAATCCAAGTGAAATTCGTAGAGGAAGCTTTAGAGGACCATTTATGGATTTCCTAATGGAATGCACGAAAGATCCGGTATTTAAGGAAGTATGTCCTATCAGCGAAACTATGAGCAAGAGATATGAACAATTGGAACTTGTTATTAGGTTTTTTGCCTTTTTAAATCGTTACGAGCAGTTTACACATAGAGTAGATACTTTTTTGGACAAATATATTGAGGATGTGAAAGATTCCTTCGAAAAGGATAAAATGAAAGAAGAATTTGACAGGACAATGAAATTTGTAAAAAAATATTTTCCATATGGATTTGCAAAATCAGCTAACGCAAAATCTACGCCCCGGGTGCGTTTTGAAGCAATTGCTGTTGGAGTGGCATTAGCATTGCGTGAAAATCCTGAATTACAACCGGCATCAATGAAATGGCTTGATTCTAAAGAATTTAAAATTCACACAACAACACATGCAAGTAATTCGCCAGCGAGAGTAAGCGGAAGAATTCTCTATGTCAAAAAAATGCTTCTTACAGGTATGGAATAATGCAAGCTATTTATGATATGTTCAATGAACGTGTTGAAGAAATAAACCTTTATTTCGAGGCTCTTAAAGAATTGGATAGTGAATCATTTCAAAGAACAGAGAATGCACAGCATTATTATAATGATAATTTCATTAAAATCCTTAAGGCAAATACGCTCTTGATGATTTATAATTTGGTTGAATCTACCGTTATGGGAGGAATTCTTGAAATATATGACAGAGTGAGGCAGGAAGGATTGACGTATGCTGGGGTATGTAGCGAAATAAAAGATATTTGGTTTTCTTATAAATTTAGGCAAGTGTATGACCAGCAAGCACATTATAATTCGTATAAAGGAAAAGCGCTTGAAATCGTGAATTCAATACTTACAGGGGAAATAATTGAGTTGGATAGAAAGGCGACAGATATTAGTGGAAACCTAGACGCGCAACAAATTCGAAATGTCTGTAGTGAGCATGGTATACACTTTAGAGCCAAGGAAGGAAGCCATGGAGGGACAGTTCTTGGAACGGTGAAGGAAAAACGTAACGATTTAGCGCACGGAACACTATCTTTTGCTGAATGTGGCAGAGACTATAGCATTGATGAACTGTGGAATATTAAAGAGCAAACAGTACTGTTTTTAGAAGGTCTTCTTGAAGGCATGAAAAAATATTATGATGAAAAGCAGTATAGGGCATCGTAAGGATGACCGTTTTGAATACAGCAGTGGTTTTAAAAGACAGTTGCATCCTGAACGTAAATACGTTATAATACTCACAGAGATCCCGTTGGTTGTGTGATACTATCCTGATACTAAAAAATCAGAAAGCCACATCTAGCACAGCAATCTCATGAAAAAGTGAACATTCAAGAATAGCCTTACTAAACAAATTTGTTTAGTAAGAATTCGAACTTACCGAGCTCGAATAATGGAATATGAGAAAATAAAACGTGCCTACGAATGAAAAATGATGAAGCTTGAAAAAATGACATCACCTGCGGCAAAAAGCACCTGCTGGATGTGCAGGGAAATGGTAGCACGGTTTATTATCGGAGAATAATTTGAAAGCCCCGGAAAGTAACGAGAAATCGAAACTTTCCGGGGATTTTGTGACATCATGACATCAAAATGTGGCTTGTGACATCATCCTATTTCAAGTTGGCCAAGTGACATCAAATTTGAGCAGTCGTTTCCGACCTGTACGTCTGCCAGTTCCTCCAGCCGAGAAACGAGCTCTTGCTGCTTATTGGGGTATATGATCGTTGCTGTCACCACCACTTCTTCTGCCGCCACTCTGCCCATCAAGGTTGCCGGCGAGAAGCTGGGTGTCCCCGAGAACATCTATGGCTTCACCCTGCCTCTGGGCAACACCTGCGCTCATCGCTCGTCAACTGGACAAGGTGGATATGAATGTTTATAATAGCTGATAGGAACAGCCACAACAAGTAACACACGAAAGAGTACGCAAGATGAGAACACCGGAAGAACAGCTGGTCGATGCCAGCCTTGATATGGGAAAAGCCCTGCTTCTAGCAGGCGGCGAGGTGACGCGGGTGGAGGACACCATCACCCGCATCCTCCACGCCTATGGGATGCATAAGGTGGGTGTGTTTACTATTACCTCCCTTATTGAGGTCACGGCACGCACGCCGGACGGCGACGAGATCGTCAAGGCCCGGCGCATCGCCGGAGGCTATGCCACCAACCTCGACCGGGTAGAACAGTTGAATGCCCTCTCCCGCGAAATTTGCGCCACCTGCCCTCCGCCGCAGGACATCATTTCCCGTATAGAGGCCATCAAGTACCCGAAGCCGGAGGCGGCGTGGATCAGCTACATCGGCGCGATGCTGGCGGCGGGAAGCTTCACTGTCTTCTTCGGCGGCAGACTGGCCGATGTCCCGGCGACGATCATCCTCGCCTGTTTCATCAACTGGATGGATCGGAAAGGCATCTACAAAAAGGAGAACCAGCTGCTGTTTTATCTGGTCTGTTCCATCGTGACGGGCTTTCTGGGCTGTATCCTCGTCCGGGTGGGCATCGGTGTCCATCTGGACAAAATTCTCATCGGATGCATCATGCTGACCATTCCCGGCATCCCCATTACCTACGCGATGCGGGATATGCTGCTGGGCGAGAGCATCACAGGTCTGTTCCGGTTTGTGGAATCCCTGCTCATTGCGGCCAGCATTGCGGGCGGCTTCCTGCTTGCGACCGTCCTTGCAGAGGGGGTGCTGTGATGGGGCAGATATTAGCTGGTGCGCTGGGAGGCCTCGGCTTCTCCATTGTCTTCGGTGTGCGCAAAAAGTACATGGTGCTCATCGCCCTCAATGCTGGCTTGTCGTGGGCCGTCTATCTGGCTGTGAACGCGCTGGCCGGGGACTTCGCAGGCAATATGGCGTCGGCCATGTTTTGCAGCCTAATGGCCGCAGTTCTGGCCCGGCGCATCAAGGTCCCTACCGTCGTGCTCCAGATGCCCGCCACCGTGCCCATGATTCCCGGTGGCAGCCTCTACTACACGATGCTCTATGTCTTCTCGGGCGATATGCTCAATGCCAAGCTCTATTTCCTCTCTACCATCCGCGCTATCTTCGGTATGGCCATCGGTTTTGCTGTGGTGAGTGTCCTGCTCAGGACGCTGGCCGAAAAGCGTACCCGCGCCACGCACGGCGCTTGATCTCAGGTCTCTCATGCGGGGAGCTGTATTTTCGGCTGATTTTCTCTATATTTGCACCACATCCCATTCCTCCCCGCGGAAAAGATGACCCGCTCGCTGTACGGCATAACTCTGTGCAGCGGGCGGTTTTTGTGTTGCGGATACGCTCATTTTCTGCTATAATCAAATCGACAACTGAAACTCAAACAAAAAGTTGTAGCACGAAGGGGGCGTCCATATGCATTTCCAATACGGCGAAGCAGAGACGGGATACCTGAGCCGCAGGGACGAGCGGATGGCGGCGGTCATTGCGCAGGTGGGGCACATTGAGCGGGAGGTGGATGCCGACCTCTTTTCAGCGGTGGTACACCACATCGTCGGCCAGCAGATCTCCACCAAGGCACAGGCCACCATCTGGAAGCGGATGCGGGACGAGCTGGGGACGGTGGATGCTGCCGCCGTCCTCGGGGCAGGTGTGGAGAAAATGCAGAGCTTCGGCATGACCTTCCGTAAAGCTGAGTACATTATCGACTTTGCCCGGAAGATCGAGAGCGGGGAATTTGACCTTGACGGCATCTGGGAAAAGCCCGATGACGAGGCAATCCGGGAGCTAAGAGGTCTGAAGGGGGTCGGCGTCTGGACGGCGGAGATGATACTGCTCTTCTGTATGCAGCGGCCCAACGTGTTCAGCTACGACGACCTTGCGATCCAGCGGGGCCTGCGGATGGTGTACCATCACCGGAAAATCGAGCGGAAGCTGTTCGAAAAGTACCGCCGCCGGTTCAGCCCCTATTGCAGCGTGGCGAGCCTCTATCTCTGGGCAGCGGCAGGCGGCGCGGTGCCGGGCCTGAAAGATCACGCGCCCGCGAAACGAAAGAAGGCAGGGTAAGCTGCGATGATGTACACGATGCACTATGATTCGCCGCTGGGGGGGATCCTGCTGGCAGCGGACGAAGAGGGCCTGACCGGGCTGTGGTTCGAGACGCAGAAATACTTTGCGGCAAAACTTGCTCCGGAGCATGAGGAGAAGATGACACCGGCGCTGGACGCCGCCTGCCGCTGGCTGGATGTCTATTTTTCGGGTCGGGAGCCGGACTTCACGCCGAAGCTCCATCTCGTCGGCTCGGACTTCCGGCAGGCGGTGTGGGCGCTGCTGCGGAAGATCCCTTACGGCCAGACCACGACCTACGGCGCGCTGGCGGGACAGCTGGCCGAGCAAAGCGGAAAGCGCGTCTCGGCACAGGCGGTGGGCGGCGCTGTGGGGCACAACCCCGTCTCCCTCATCGTGCCCTGCCACCGGGTGGTGGGCAGCGGCGGCAGCCTGACCGGCTATGCAGGCGGGGTGGAAAAGAAGATGCGCCTGCTGACGCTGGAAAACAGCGAGGCAGCGAAATTTTATCAATAAAAAGCAGGGCATCCCGGCGGGATGCCCTGCTTTTTGGTTATCTGAAATTACTTATTCCGGATGTACTCATCGATGGCCTTGGCGGCAGCCTTGCCTGCGCCCATGGCCTTGATGACGGTGGCTGCGCCGGTGACAGCGTCGCCGCCGGCATACACGCCCTCGCGGCTGGTCTTGCCCTCGTCGCCCTCGGTGACGATGCAGCCGTGCCGGTTGGTCTCGAGGCCCGGCGTGGTGGAGCGGATGAGAGGATTGGGGCTGGTGCCCAGACTCATGATGACGGTGTCCACGTCCATGGTGAACTCGCTGCCCTTCTTCTCGATGGGGCGGCGGCGGCCGGAGGCATCCGGCTCACCCAGCTCCATCTCGATGCAGGTGATGGCCCTGACGAAGCCGTCCTCGCCGGGCAGGATCTCCACGGGATTGCAGAGGGTCTTGAAGATGATGCCCTCCTCCTCGGCGTGCTCGACCTCCTCCTTACGGGCAGGCAGCTCGGCCATGCCGCGGCGGTAGACGATGTAGACCGTTTCAGCACCCAAACGGAGGGCGCTGCGGGCAGCGTCCATTGCCACATTGCCGCCGCCCACGACCGCCACCTTTTTACCGGTGCGGATGGGGGTCTTGCTGGTGGGGAGATAGGCCTTCATCAGGTTGGAGCGGGTGAGGAACTCGTTGGCGGAGTAGACGCCCTTCAGGCTCTCGCCGGGGATGCCCATGAAGCGGGGCAGACCGGCACCGGAACCCACGAAGACGGCCTCGTAGCCGTACTCGCCCATCAGCTCGTCGATGGTCAGCACCTTGCCGATGACCATGTTGCACTCGAAATCGACGCCCATCTTCCGGAGGCCGTCGATCTCCTGCTGGACGATGGCCTTGGGCAGACGGAACTCGGGGATGCCGTACATCAGCACGCCGCCAGCCACGTGCAGAGCCTCGTAGACCGTGACCTTGTAGCCCAGCTTGGCCAGATCACCGGCAGCGGTCAGGCCGGCAGGGCCTGCGCCGATGATGGCGACCTTGTGGCCGTTGGGTGCAGGCACGATGGGAGCAGTGTGGACGTTCTCGCGGTGCCAGTCGGCCACGAAGCGCTCCAGACGGCCGATGCCGACCGGCTCATTCTTGATGCCGCGGGTGCACTTGCCCTCGCACTGGCTCTCCTGCGGGCAGACGCGGCCGCAGACGGCGGGCAGGGAGGAGGAGCGGTTGATGACCTGATAGGCGGCCTCGAAGTCGCCCTCGGCCACATGGCCGATGAACTCGGGGATGTCGATGCCGACGGGGCAGCCGGTCTGGCAGGGCTTATTCTTGCAGTGGATGCAGCGCTTGGCCTCGTTCACGGCCATTTCGGCGGTGTAGCCCAAAGCAACTTCCTCAAAATTCTTGTTGCGGACGTTGGGGTCCTGAGTGGGCATGGGGCACTTTTTGGGGTCCATATTGAAAGCCATCTTACATTCCCTCCTGAGTCTTGAACAGGTTGCAGGCCTTTTCGCGGGCCTTGGCCTCAAAGGGGCGGTACATGGTGCCGCGGGCCATGGCCTCGTCGAAATCCACGAGGTCGCCGTCGAAGTCGGGGCCGTCCACGCAGGCAAACTTGGTCTCGCCGCCCACGGTCAGGCGGCAGCCGCCGCACATGCCGGTGCCGTCGATCATGATGGGGTTCATGGAGACGATGCTCTTGAGGCCGTGCTTCTGGCAGGTCTTGACCACGAACTTCATCATGATGAGAGGGCCGATGGTGATGACGAGGTCGTACTGGTTGCCAGCGGCTACCAGCTCATCGAGGGCGGCGGTGACAACGCCCTTGGTGCCGTAGCTGCCGTCATCGGTCATGATGCGCAGCTCATCGCTGCAAGCTTTGAACTCATCCTCGAGGATGAGCAGATCCTTGCTGCGGAAGCCCACGACGCTGTGGACGACGCAGCCCTGCTCGTGCAGCTCCCGGGCGATGGGCAGAGCGATGGCGCAGCCCACGCCGCCGCCGACGACGCAGACCTTCTTCAGGCCCTCGGTCTCGGTGGCGCGGCCCAGCGGGCCGACGAAATCGTGGACGCTCTGGCCCACCTCAAGGCTGTTCAGCTCCATCGTGGTACCACCGACGATCTGGAAGATGATGTCCACGGTGCCCTTCTCCCGGTCGTAGCCTGCGACGGTGAGGGGGATGCGCTCGCTGTCCTCGAGCGGGCGCACAATGATAAACTGGCCCGGCTTTGCCTTTTTGGCAATGAGGGGGGCTTCAATGACCATCTTTGTAACGGTGGGGTTGAGCGCCACCTTTTCCGTGATCTTGTACATTGCGTTTGCTCCTTTTTCTGACGACATATTCCCATGCATGAAAACACGCCTGATCCCCGGTGCGGCCCGAAGCAGCAGGCGCGAAAGTTCAGCAACGATTTGACAACCTTAATTATAACGGCTTTAAAATAGGAAAGCAATTAAATTTTCTTCGCGTCAGCCCGGACAAACTTGAATGACGGCGCAGTTTTGCGCGCGGCAGGGGGACGGCAACGGCTCTTTTTTCGAAAAATGCAAATTTATGGTTGACAAGGGCAAAAAACTGCGGTATAATAATCGACGTCGCCGGGAACGCCCGGCACGCCACAATGGATCTGCGGCCGTAGCTCATCTGGTAGAGCGCCACCTTGCCAAGGTGGAGGTAGCGAGTTCGAGCCTCGTCGGCCGCTCCAACATGAAGCCATCGTTTGTGCAGTGATGCACGACGATGGCTTTTTTCAACATTTCCGGCAGCAGATGTTGACAACTCTGTGTCCCGGGCCGTATACTGGGGCTGTCGTGCAACAAACAGAGGCGGGCTGACCGCCTGCGGGAGTTCTGCCCGTGGGCGTCGGCTCGCCTCTGTGCTCTGGGAAAAGGAGGGAAAAACAGTGATCTTCGGCAAGTACATCAACCGCTATTACCTGCGCCACGCGCCCACGCTGCTGCTGGGCATCCTGTCGCTGCTGATGGTGGATTACATCCAGCTGCTGGTGCCCCAGCTCTACCGGCTGGTCATCAACGGCGTCAACCTCGGGCAGGTGGTGGTGAAGGGCGAAACGATGCCCTTTACCCGAGAGGTGCTCTTCCAGCACATCTGCCTGCCCATGATCTGGATCGTGCTGTTCATGGTGGTGGGGCGCTTTCTGTGGCGCATCTGCTTTTTCGGCACCAGCATCCGGGTGCAGGCCGACCTGCGGGAGCGGATGTTCGACCACAGCCGCCGCCTGTCGCAGCAATATTATCAGGTGAATAAGGTCGGCAACCTCATGAGCCTCTACACCAACGACCTCGACACCATTCAGGAGTGCTTCGGCGATGGCATCCTGATGTTTTTCGACGCGCTGGTGCTGGGCCTGCTGGCCCTTTATAAAATGTGGCGGATGGACACCCGCCTGACCTTACTGGCCCTCATCCCGGCGGCGTTCATGTTCGCCATCGGAACGGTAATGGGCAAGACCATGACCAGAACGTGGGAGAAGCGCCAGCAGGCGTTCTCGGCTCTGTCCGACTTTGCGCAGGAGAATTTCTCCGGCATTGCGGTCATCAAGGCCTTCGTCAAGGAGCTGAAGGAGCTGATCGCCTTCCGGAAGCTCAATAAAGAAAACGAAGGAGTCAACGTGGAGTATACCCGTATCTCGGTGTTACTTGAAGTATTGGTGACGTTCTTCGTGGAGTCGGTGGTCTGCGTCATCCTTGGCTACGGTGGCTTCCTCGTCTACAAGGGCAATTTCAACGCGGGCCAGCTGGTGGAGTACATCGGTTACTTCGAGGCCATCGTCTGGCCCATTATGGCCATCTCGATGCTCATCGAGAAGACCTCCCGCGGCAAGGCCTCCCTCAACCGCATCACCGAGCTGCTGGACGCCCCCATTGATGTGGCCGACCGGGACGGTGTGCCCGACCTCGAATCCCCCAAGGGAGGCATCGAGTTCCGCGGCCTGACCTTCCGCTACCCCGATGGTGAGTTCGATGTGCTGAAGGACATCTCCTTCACCGTCGCCCCCGGCGAGAGCGTGGGCATCGTGGGCAAGACCGGCGCAGGCAAGACGGCGCTGGTGGACCTGCTTCTCCGCACCTACAATGTGCCCGACGGCACCCTCTTTGTGGATGGGAAGGACGTCAACCGCGTTTCCATCCGCTCGGTGCGACAGGCCTGCGCCTATGTCCCGCAGGACAACTTCCTCTTCTCGGACACCATCGCCCACAACATCGCCTTCGGTGTGGACGAAGCCTCTCCGGAGGACATCGAGCGGGCGGCCCGTCTCGCTGACGTCCGGGACAACATCGTGGATTTCAAGGACGGCTATGAGACCGTTCTCGGCGAGCGCGGCGTCACCGTCTCGGGCGGCCAGAAGCAGCGCATCTCCATCGCCCGTGCCCTGCTGAAGGACGCGCCCATCCTGATCCTTGATGACTCCGTCTCTGCGGTGGACACCCGGACGGAGAAGATCATTCTGGACAACCTGAAAAAGAGCCGGGCCGGAAAGACCACCCTGCTCATCGCCCACCGCATTTCGACGGTGGAAGGACTGGACAAGATCGTCTTCCTCGAGGACGGCAGAGTGGAGGCCGTCGGCCCCCACGACCAGCTCTATGCCTCCTGCCCGGAGTACCGCAGGATGGTCGATCTGCAGAAGCTTGAGGACGAAGTGGGAGGTGGCAACGCATGATGAGTCTGAATCCGCTTCTTCTGGTGGGGGGCGTCATCGGCACCGTGTCGGTGCTGCTGCTCATCGCCTACGCCTGCATCAAGGATAAGAAGACCTCCATGGGCTTTGAGCGCAGCATGGCCGACGGCGAGATCCTGCGCCGCCTCTTCGGCTACGCCAAGCCCTATCGGAACCAGTTCATCGTGGTGGGCTTTCTCGTCCTCTTCTCCATCGCCTATGACATCGCCTCGCCCCTCATCGTGGGCTATATCGAAGAGCTTGTGGGGGGCGATTTCGCGCTCCGGAGCCTCTACGTCAGCGTGGCCGTCTATGGGGGCGTGCTGGTCTTTTCGATGGGCAGCACCTATTTGCAGGCGGTCATCCTGCAAAGGGTGGGCCAGCGCATCATCTCCGACCTGCGCGAAGACCTCTTTACCCACATCGAATCCCTTTCCCATGGCCAGCTGAACGACATCCCGGTGGGCAAGCTGGTCACTCGTGTGACCAACGACACCAACGCCATCTCCATGATGTTCACCAACCTCTTGGTCAACCTGACCAAGAACGCCTTCGTCATTTTGGGCATTCTGGCGGCGATGCTCTGTCTGAACTACGCCCTGACCTTGATGGTGCTCTGCTTCGTGCCCTTCATCCTCCTCTTCACGGTCATCTTCCGCAAGTTCTCCCGCCGTGCCTACCGCAAGGTGAAGGATGCCACCACCGACATCAATACCTATCTTTCCGAGAACCTCTCGGGCATCAAGGTCACCCAGATCTTTGGCCGCGAGGACGAGAAGATGGAGGAGTTCCGCCAGAAGAGTCAGACCCTCGCCAAGGCCACGCAGGAGCAGATCTTCGTCTTCGGCGTCTTCCGCCCGCTGGTGTATATGCTGTACATCAGCTCCATCCTTTGCCTGTTCTATCTGGGCGGCATGGGCCATCTGGACCATGTTTCTTTCCTCGGGCAGACCATTTCCAGCGGCACCATCGTCACCTTTTATATGTACATCTCCAAGTTCTTCACCCCCATCCAGAACCTCGCCGAGCAGTTCAACTGGCTGCAGTCGGCGCTGGCGTCCTCGGAGAAAGTCTTTTCCATCATGGACATCCAGCCCCAGATGACCGACGCCCCCGATGCCATCGAACTGGACGAGGTGAAGGGGGACATCGAGTTCCGCGACGTCTGGTTCAGCTACGTCCCCGGCGAGTGGGTGCTGCAGGGCGTCTCCTTCCATGTCGAGCCGCGCCAGACGGTGGCCTTCGTCGGCTCCACCGGTTCGGGAAAGAGCACCATCCTCTCCCTCATCTGCCGCAATTACGAGTTCCAGAAGGGCGAAATTTTGATCGACGGCATCGACATCCGGAAGATCAAGATCTCCTCCCTCCGCCGCCACTTCGGCCAGATGCTGCAGGATGTGTTCCTCTTCTCGGGCACCATCCGCAGCAACATCGTCCTGCGGGAAGAGAATATCTCCGACGACGAGATCATGAAGGTCTGCCGGTACGTCAACGCTGACCACTTCATCGACAAGCTGGAGCACGGCCTTGACGAGGAGGTGCGGGAGCGGGGCAACAACTTCTCGGCGGGCCAGCGCCAGCTGCTCAGCTTTGCCCGCACCATCCTCCATAAGCCCAGCGTTATGATACTGGACGAGGCTACCGCCAACATCGACACCGAGACGGAGCTGCTCATTCAGGACTCCCTCGAAAAGATGCGGAGCGTGGGTACTATGCTCATCGTGGCCCACCGCCTCTCCACCATCCAGCACGCGGACAACATCATCGTCCTGTCTCACGGCAAAATACTCGAGCAGGGCACCCATCAACAGCTTCTCGCCGCCCATGGCCGGTATTATCAGCTGTATACGCTGCAATACCATAAGGAGCAGATGGAGAACAAATAAAGCAAAAAGCAGGTGCACCCGATTGGATGCACCTGCTTTTTGGTTTGGGGTCAATACGGATACGGCACGACATCCGGCTGGTCGGGCTTGTGCTCGCCGATGATCTTCTCCATACAGATCATATCGTACCAGCGGCCGAACTTGTAGCCGCAGTTGTGGAAGGTGCCTGCGAGGGTGAAGCCAAGATGGGCGTGGAACTGGGCACTGTTTTTTGTGAGGTATTCGTCCTCTTTCTGCGGGTAGCCGATGCGGGCGTAGAGGTTCAGGACGCCCATCCCCTTGAGCCGGTCAGCCAGCGCCTCGTAGAGGGTACGGCCAAGTCCGCCGTGCCGGGCATCGTGGTCGAGGTAGATGGTCAGCTCAGCGGCCCAGTCGTAGGCCGCGCGGCCCACGAAAGCGTGGGCGTAGGCGTAGCCCTCGATGCGGCCGTCCCGCTCGATGACGAGGTAGGGGTACTTCTGCATGACGTCCCGCATCCGACCCTCGAACTCGGCCAGCGACGGCACATCGTACTCGAAGGTGATGACCGTGTGCTCGACGTAGTAGGCATAGATCTCCAGAATGCGGGGCGCATCGGCTAAGGCGGCGTTGCGGATGGTAATATCGGACATGGTTTCTACTCCTTTGAGGAAAGATTTCCCCCGGCCGGGGGAAGATGTCGCGCAAGCGACAAAAAGGGGAATCTGGCGCGAAGCGCCTGAGAGGAAATCAGAACATCGTAAGTGCAAGCGCACACAGCGGCAGGAACAGGATGCTCAGCAGGGTGGTCAGCACGACGCTGCCGGCGGCGAACTGCTCATCGTGGCGGAACTGGACGGCGAACACCGAGGTAATGGCGGCGGCGGGGCAGCATTCCAGCAGCAGCACCACCTGCGTGGCCATGCCATAGCGGAAGAGGCCCAGCGCGGCAAAGGCCGCGATGGTCAGCACCGGGATAAAGAACATCCTGACGACGGTAAGCTCCCAGATGTGCTTGTCGGTGAGGATGCGGCGCAGGTCGCCCGAGGCGATGAGCATTCCGGTGATGAGCATGGAGAGAGGGGTGTTCATGTCGCCCAGAAGCTCCATCGGCTGGGTGATGAGAGTGGGCAGCGGGATCTGGAAGAGGTAGAGGACAAGGCCCACGACGATGGCGTAGATGGCCGGGCAGCGCAGCAGACTTCCGGCTACCTTTTTGGGGTCAGAGCTGCCGCTGACGATGCTGTAGCCCAGCGTCCAGAGCAGAAGATTGAAGATGGTAAAGTAGGCGCTGGCGTAAAGCAGGCCCTCGGAACCAAATAACGCCGAGATGAGGGGAAGGCCCATGTAGCCTGCATTGGAGAAGATGCAGGCGAACCGGAAGATGGGGGTCCGGCTGTCCTTGCTGCGGGCCGTGAACAGCAGGGTGATGACAAGGCCCAGCAGGCTGGACAGGGTGCTCAGGGCGAAGGCAGCCAGAAGATTGCGGAGGATCTCGGGGCTGAAGTCCATCCGGTAGGAGTTGATGATCATAGCGGGCACGACGAGGTTGACCAGCAGATTCGAGAGGGTCTGCTTGCCTTCAGGGCGCAGCAGGCCGGTCTTGGCACCGAGGGCACCCAGACCCATGAGGATGAAAAGCTCCGCCACCTGCTGGGCGGTGATAAGGGCGAGGTCCATGAGGGGGACTCCTTTCTGTTACAGGATGACGTTCTTGATGAGCAGGGAGATGCTGCCGTCCTCGGCGTGGAGGAACTCCACCGCCGAGTCCTCGGAGAGAATCTCGGTGGGGATCTTCACCTCGATGCCGCTGGCGGTGTGGATGCTGCGGCTCTCCATCCGGCGGATGCGGGAGGGCGAGACGGTGACGGGCTGCTGGGCCTGCGCCGGCTCGAGGATGTCGCTCTTTTCCACATAGTCGTCGAAGGGGACGGCGGCCAGCGGATATTCCTCAGCCAGCTGCTGGCGCACCTGTTCTACCGTCACCTTGTTGTCGTTGTCGGCGGCCTGATTGGCGATGAGCATGGCCACCTGCGCCTCGACATGGGGCTCGTCCTGATAGTTTTCCTGCACGGCCTGCACGGCGGCATCCTGAATGGCCTGTAGCTTTTTCTTCTCCGGCTCGGCGGTGGTGTACTGGAAAACGACGGTAGAGAGATAGAACTCCTTGTGGCCGTCGATGTCGAATTTCTTTTCCAGCAGCTTCATGGAGTAGTCGGTCAGGTCCACCAGTGCGCCCTCTTCCACCTTGCCGCTCTGGGTGGGCAGGCAGGCCCGCTGCTGGATGATGGAGTTGACAGGCGCACCGTCCACGCTCTCGGTGTAGTGGGTGTAGCCGTTTTTGTAGTTCAGTTTGAGGACGGCGAGCCACGGCTGACCGTCCCGGGTGAAGTCCACCACGGCGAGGTCGGCCCCGGGGATGGTGGTGTGGGCGTGCATATAGTCGAACAGGACACCTGCGATGCGGCAGGACAGGTCGATAAAGTCCTTGTTCTGCTCCAGCTCGTACCGGAAAGCCGAGTCCGGAAGGGGGCGGCACTGGCGGATGTCGTCGCTGGCCAGCAGTTTTTCGATGTGGTACTGTAAATAGGCTGTCTTTTCGGCGGTCATCTCCATGCAGCTGCCGCTGAGGACAGGTGCGTCCAGCGTGGTGTCCAGAACGTGGAGAATGGCCTGATGAACGATGATCTCCATATGATAAACCTCTTTTCTAAGGAAATAACCTCTCAGTCTCGCATTCGCTCGACAAGGCCGGGTTGCGGCACCCAGCATCCGCAGCACTTCGTTTGCGTCTTGCTGGCCGCTGCCCCAACAGCGACTCCCTGTTTCCGCCATTGGCGGCGGTCGTCGTTGTTGCCCCTACCGAGGGAAGCCTCTGGCGAAGAGATTAGGCTTTACGTACTGCCAAAGCCTCCCCTCGATAGGGGAGGTGGCATCGCGCCAGCGATGACGGAGAGGTTGAAACTCTAAATCAGCTCTCAGTATAGCACAACCCGGCCCAAAAGGCGAGAACGACTTGAAGCGGAAGGGTAGAAATGCTATACTTAGCCCAGAATACCCTATTATAAAGGATAAAGGAAGGGGAGACGCTGTATGGAATTTCGGGAAAAGCCGATGCAGAACCTTATGCGCATCAAGGAGAAGGAGATCTGCAAGAATGTGCAGGCGCTCCTGCTGGACGGCGAGAGCATCGTGGGCGCATACAAGACGGTGCGCGATCAGGCCGTTTTCACGAGCCACCGCATCTTTATCGTAGATATGCAGGGCGTCACCGGCACCCGGCAGGAGATCTTCGTCCTGCCCTACCGGAGGATCGTCCATTTCGGCATCCAGACCGCCGGCTTCGGCGACCCGCTGCAGACCTCGGAGCTGACGGTCTGCTACGCCGACGAGCACGAGATGAAGTTCGGCTTCATCGGGCAGGAGGAGCTTCTGGCCGTGGCCCGCGCCATCAGCCGGTGCATCCTGTGACATCAAAATAGGACAAAACGGGACGGCCCGCTCTGACAAAACAT
>NZ_JAJEQL010000018.1:0-43621 GCF_020687345.1 Faecalibacterium butyricigenerans | reverse complement strand
TTCATCCGCTTCTGGCTGCTGCGGTTTCGTAAGCTCAACATGAACCAGAAAGATCAGCGGCAGGCATTGGTGGATACATTCATCAATTCGATTTACCTGTATGACGATAAGGTTTTGATTACCTTTAACTATAAAGAGGGTACACAGACCATTCCTTTTGAAAAAGTAGAGGAATCCAAAGCAAAGGGAAATGGTTCGGATTTTGATTGCGTAACTGCACCACAAGGAAGACAGCTTTTGGTAGCTGTCTTTTTTGTTTTGTATAGCATTTTTCCTTTACCTATAACAGCGGATAAGAGGACTTGAACAGCACGGCCCCACCGCAGGCGGGGCAACAAAAGCCCCGGTGGGGCTTTTGTTAGTGCGCGGTTCCCAACCCGTAGGAATGTCTACCGGGAGGACTACCGCTAAAATAGAAAATCCGAACCTTTTCTCGATAGGAGAAGGGTCCGGATTTTTTGTTTTCTTCGGAAAGCAGAACGAAGGTGCTTTTCCAACCGCTGTGTGTCCGAAACCTTATCAGAAGAAAAACCGTGTAACGAAAGTCACAACTGTAAAGGTGCCGTAAGGCGGAAAGGACATAAACATGAAGTACGATGAAAGAGCTTGCAAATTCAATATGGACACCGGTTGCGTGGAACTGCTGCTCCGGGATTGGAGAATGATTTCCATTGACTGCACCGGAGTCGAGGATGCGTTGGATGTGACCATAGCGCAGAGGGCAGAATTGGATTACCTCATCTATAATGACCCGCTGGGCTATGCGGATTTGATTCTGGATGGCGATCCAAAGGAATATTTGAAGAATATGGCTGGAAGCCATGGACTAGAAATCTGAATGAATGCTGGACATTACCGTTTTTTGCGCTGGTGATGTCCAGCATTTGTTATTTGGTGTTGCCCGATCAATTTTAATGGAATCTTTATACTTCTACAATTTTCTTTACGGCTCTTTTATCTATTCCATGCTAATCTTTATTCACACGGATAGGTAAAGGAGCTTTTATGATTCAATATCCTCGTTACAGGCAGCACCGTTTTTCTTCTTTTCAGGTCATTATTGCAGGTTTTGCGGCAGTTGATCTGGTGGGCGCATTGCTTCTGATGCTCCCAATCGCTGCACAGCAGCGGTGCGTTACACCGTTCCATGAGGCGCTGTTTACCTCCACCTCTGCCCTTTGCGTGACCGGGCTTGTGGTACAGGATACCGGCAGCTACTGGTCGGCATTCGGGCAGAGCGTGATCCTTCTTCTGATTCAGATCGGAGGACTGGGCGTCATTACAGTGGGCGCTGCCTTTGCGCTGCTTTCCGGGCGAAAGATCTCCCTCAAGCAGCGCAGCACGATGCAGGAAGCCACCGCTGCCCCACAGATGGGCGGCATCGTGCGGCTGACAGGCTTTATTCTGCGGATCACCGCCCTGTTTGAATTGGTCGGTGCTGCACTGCTGCTGCCGACATTTTGCGCCGATTATGGTTTGCGCGGGATCTGGTATGCACTGTTTCATTCCATTTCGGCGTTCTGCAATGCCGGGTTTGACCTGTTGGGAACAGAGGGTGCAAAATTTGTTTCGCTGACACAGTATGCAGGTGACCCATTGCTTACCACAGTGATCGCGGCCCTGATCGTCTTTGGCGGCCTTGGCTTTCTGACATGGGAGGACATTTGTACATATCGCCTTGACTTTCACCGCTATCGGATGCAGAGCAAGGTGATCCTTGTCACAACGGCGTTTCTTCTGGTACTGCCGTCGCTGTACTTTTATTGCTTCGAGTTCACGGCAGGCTCTGCCCGGCAGCGCATTTTATTGTCGATGTTCCAATCCGTCACCCCCCGTACTGCCGGCTTTAACACCGCTGATCTTGCTGCGATGGGCAGCACTTCACAGGCATTGATGGTGGTTCTGATGCTGTTGGGCGGTTCGCCCGGCTCTACGGCAGGCGGCATGAAAACCACAACATTTGCCGTTCTGCTGGCCAATATGTGGGCGACCTTCCGCCGCAGAGAAGATGCGGAATTTTTCGGGCGGCGCATAGATAGTTCTGCGGTCAAGAATGCTGCCACGATCGCAGGGATGTATTTGACGCTGTTCTTCCTCGGAGCCTTTGTCATTGCTGCGGCAGAGCAGCTGCCGATGTCAGTCTGTTTGTATGAGACTGCTTCGGCTGTGGCAACGGTGGGTCTGACATTGGGTATCACGCCGCAATTGGGCATCCTTTCGCAGGGGGTGCTGATCGCACTGATGTTTTTGGGACGTGTTGGCGGATTGACGTTGATCTATGCGGCATTTGGCAGCAGCCCTGCCCACTCTCGTCTGCCGCAGGAGAAGATTGCAATCGGATAAAGGAGACAACTATGAAATCGATTCTTTTGATCGGACTTGGCCGTTTTGGCCGCCATATTGCGCAGGAACTAAATGAGCTGGGTCATCAGGTCATGGCGATCGACAGCAACGAAGACCGTGTGAACGCTGTGCTTTCCTATGTGACGAATGCACAGATCGGTGACAGCACCAGCGAATACTTTCTGCGTTCCCTTGGTGTCGGCAATTTTGATGTGTGTATCGTAACCATTGGCGGCAATTTTCAAAACTCACTGGAAACAACATCGCTGCTCAAGGAACTGGGCGCAAAGCTTGTGGTCTCGCGTGCAGAGCGGGATGTACAAGCTAAGTTTTTGCTGCGCAACGGTGCGGATGAAGTGGTCTACCCGGAAAAGCAGCTGGCAAAGTGGGCAGCGATCCGATACAGCTCCGAACACATTCTGGATTATATCGAGCTGCAGGACGACCACGCCATCATGGAAGTGACCATTCCGCCGGAATGGATGGATCGTACGATCGGTGAGATCAATATCCGAAAAAAGTATAACATCAATATTCTTGCGCTGAAAAAAGACGGAAAGCTCGATATGAACATCACGCCGGATACGCAGCTGTGCCGGGATGAAAGTATGCTGGTTTTGGGAAAGTACGCATCGATTCAGAAGTGTTTCCGACTCTGAAAAGATAGGACAGATCATATGGATGTCGTTTTGTTGCTGATGGTTCTTGGAGTCATGTTGAGTGGTTTCCGGGCAGCAGATGCGCTGGATCACATGCGGAAGGAGATCATTCGACAAGAAGGAAAAAGACGTGGCTGGTGGTCGTGACCATCAAATTGTGCTATACTGTGGGCAAGGCAGGTGATCTTTATGAATCAGAACGACCCACCCACTGAACATATTCTGGCGTGTCTGTCGTCCTCTCCCTCCAATGCAAAGATCGTGCGGACGGCGGCAACGATGGCAAAGGCGTTCGGCGGGACCTTTACAGCTCTGTATGTCCGTACTCCGGATTCGGATCAGATGGGAAAAGAAGACTGTCGGCGTTTGCAGCAGCACATTCGTATGGCAGAGCAGGCAGGTGCCGACATTTCTACGATCTACGGGGATGACATTCCACAGCAGATCGCAGAGTTTGCCCGCATCTCCGGCATTACAAAAATCGTACTGGGGCGCTCCAGCGTACATCGCCGCCATTTCTGGAGCGGGCCGTCACTGACTGAAAAATTGACGCTGACTGCACCCAATCTGGATATTTATATCATCCCGGATGCTTCTGCAGAGAACGGCTACGGTTCAGGACGGAAGCTGTTCACCCGTCCGCTTCTGCCGTCTGTCCGTGATCTGCTGATCACCGCAGGCATCCTGAGCTGCATCACGCTCATCGGCTTCTTTTTCTTGCAACTGGACTTTGCACGTTATAACATTATTATGCTCTATATGCTGGGGGTGCTGTTCACCGCATGGTTTACCAGCGGCTACACCTGCGGTGTGCTGGGGTCCGTCGCCAGTGTAGCATTGTACAATTTCTTCATGACCGAGCCATACCTGACATTCCATGCGTATGATCCCGGTTATCAGGTTACATTTGCCCTGATGCTGACCTCTGCAATCATTACCTGCACCCTGACAACGCGGCTGAAGGATCATGCAAAAATGTCTGCGCAGGCAGCGTTCCGTACAAAAATACTGTTTGATACAAATCAGCTTTTACAGAGAGCAAAAAGCGAGGAAGAAATCCTCTCTCAGACAGCGTCCCAGTTGATGAAGCTGCTGAACCGGAGTCTGATCGTTTACCCGGAACAAAACGGAGATCTTGGGTCAGAACAGGTTTTTGAGATTGATGGGGAAGTGCCGTGTAACATCTTTTCTGCACCGGAAGAACGTGATGCAGCAAACTGGACGTTTGCCAACAAAAAGCGTTCCGGCGCAGGCACGGATAGCTACCCGGATGCAAAGGGGCTTTATCTTGCGCTTCGGACCGGAGGCGGCGTGTTTGGAGTAATCGGAATCGATCTGTCCGAAAAACCGCTGGATGCCTTTGAAAACAGTGTGCTGCTTTCCATTCTGGGCGAAGGTGCGCTGGCCATCGAAAACCGCAGAAACGCGCTGGAAAAAGAGCAAGCTGCATTGCAGGCAAGGAATGAAGAACTGCGGGCAAACCTGCTGCGCACGATTTCCCATGACCTGCGCACCCCGCTGACCTCCATTTCCGGCAATGCCAGCAATCTGCTTTCCAACGGAGAAACGCTGGATACAGAGACCCGGAACAAGATCTGCACCGATATTTTTGACGATGCGCAATGGCTGATCGGTCTGGTGGAAAATCTGCTTTCCATCACCCGCATTGAAGATGGGCGGATGAATCTGCAGATCTCGCCGCAGCTGATGGACGAAATGATCGAAGAAGCTCTGCATCATGTCAACCGGAAAAGCTGCGAACATACCATCACAACACAGTATGGGGACGAGATCCTTCTGGTCAATGTAGATGCACGGCTGATCATGCAGGTCGTTGTCAATCTGGTGGATAACGCCATCAAATACACCCCCGTGGGCTCGGTCATTCAGATTTCGGCTTACCGGAAAGACCATCAGGTCGTAGTGGACGTTGCAGATAACGGTCCCGGCATTCCGGATCGCGCAAAAGCACAGGTGTTCGAGATGTTTTATACCGGGCAGAGCCGCATCGCAGACAGCCACCGCAGCCTTGGACTGGGCTTACCCCTCTGCCGAGCGATCCTGACGGCTCACGGCGGAACATTGACCCTGCGTGACAACATTCCCAATGGCAGTGTCTTTTCCTTTGCACTGCCGCAAAGTGAGGTGAACATTCATGAATAAGCCGTCCATTCTGGTCGTAGAGGATGATGTTCCTGTACGGTGTCTGATCACAACGACCCTGAAAACCCACGGCTATAAATATCTGACTGCTTCCAATGGGGAAACGGCGATCATGATGACTACCAGCCACAACCCGGACATCATGCTGCTGGATCTTGGGCTGCCCGATATAGACGGCATCGAGGTCATCCGCAGCGTCCGCACATGGTCGAACCTGCCCATCATCGTCCTGAGTGCCCGGAGCGAAGATTCTGATAAGATCGAGGCACTGGACAACGGCGCAGACGATTATCTGACAAAGCCGTTTTCCGTGGATGAGCTGCTGGCAAGACTGCGTGTAACGCAGCGCCGATTGAATCTGCTGGCTTCTGACGGCATGAATAGTCCGGTTTTTGTCAATGGTCCTTTGAAGATTGACTTCTCGGCAGGCTGCGTCTGGCTGAGCGAGAATGAATTGCATTTGACCCCCATCGAGTACAAGCTGCTGTGTGTGCTGGCGCATAATGTGGGCAAAGTGCTGACGCATACCTCCCTCACGCAGAAAGTATGGGGCAGTACGCAGGAAAATGACATTGCCTCCTTGCGAGTTTACATGGCATCCCTGCGCAAAAAATTGGAACGATACCCGGATGCGCCGCATCTGATTCAGACCCATGTTGGTGTCGGATACCGGATGCTGCGCGCAGAAAATGATGAAGCATAGTAAAAAAAAACAGGGTGCGTCCACCCGGACGCACCCTGCCAAAAGCGATATGTACAACAGGGCGTTCCCCGTCGGGAACACTCTGTTTTTCTTTGCTGGGGGCATGATGAGCCTGCTCTGCCTGCCGTTATGCGATTCTTTCATCGTTCAACATTTCTTCAAACTGTGCCAGATACGCCTTGTGCTGCTTCAGGATCTTCGTGGTTTCCACTTTCACATCCACATTGACTGCACCGGGGTCGAGGATGAATTGGACGTGACCATGGCGCAGGGGTCTGGCATTCATTCTGGTTGTTTTTACATCTTCTGGATGACGGCACCAAGCCAGCGGCACATGGTATCTCCCGCCTGATTTGCAATTTCCAGCACACGGGCATGGCTGTGCTTCACGGTCTGGATGCCGGTGGCCATATTGGTGATGTAGCTGACCGCAAGCACCTTCATTCCCATATAGTTGCAGACCATCGTTTCTGGTACGGTGTTCATGCCCACGGCATCTGCGCCCATGCCTGCAAAGGCACGGATCTCGGCAGCAGTCTCGTAGCAGGGACCCATGAATCCCAGATAGACGCCCTCCTTGTATCTGAACTACTTGATCGGCACGAGTGAAGCCGAAAGTCAGGTGGATTATTCCACAGGCGGCAGACCGAGAGTGGAATATCGGAGCCGATGAGCCTGCGCACGCACCGTTTCGTTGCATCGCTCTCTTCCTATGGCGACCCCGCTCTTTCTGATTTGAAACTCCTTCTTGCAATCTCTTTCCAGTTATGGTATATACATCATACGAAAATCAGTCCATGAAAGAACGTGTCATCGTTCCATGATGTATAAAAGAAAGTCCCCGCCCGGAGAAAGGATATATCCCCATGCAGATCAACGACCGCTTCGGCGCAGCCGCCGCTTTTGAGACCGTATCCCTGCCGGACGGCACCGAAGCCGCCGTACCGACAGAACACGCAGCAGCCCTCTATGTCAATGAGCAGCCCGCATTCCGGGTGGTGTGCACACCGGAGCTGCTGCCGCAGCTGGCGCTGGGGCGGCTGCTGACGGAGGGGTGGATCGCATCCGCCGGGGAAGTGGAGCAGATCGCCGTCTGTGCCGAGGGGCTGAAGATCAGCGTCCACCTCACCCACCCGCTGACGGCGCGGAGCGCAGCGGCGCAGGAGGTGTCCAGCTGCTGCACCGACAACATCACGCTGGGCAGCCCCGTGGAGCTGCAGCCCCTGCGCGGCGCGCCCCAGCTGAACCTGCCGCCGGAATGGGTGGACGCCCTCGCCGCCGCCATGAGCGCGGGCCTGCCCCTCTATCAGGCCACCCACGCAGTCCACAGCTGCTTCGTGCTGCACCGGGGCCATATCTTCTGCGCCTGCGAGGACATCGGGCGGCACAATGCGCTGGACAAGGCCGTGGGCAGCGTGATGCTGGCCGGCATTCCGCTGCACGAATGTATCCTCTACACTAGCGGCCGCGTGCCGGTGGACATGGTGCGCAAGGCCATCCGGGCAGGCGTCCCGGCACTGGTGAGCAAGACCATGCCCACCGTGCAGTCGCTGGAGCTGGCGCAGGAATATGGCTTACAGCTGCTCTGCGGCCGGAAACATCCACCAACATCGTCAAAAAGTGTGGGGTGGCATCGGTTCGCGTTGACTTACTTCTCGTCCATGTGATAATATATTAACGAAGGGACCGCTCCGCTTGTTGCAGCAGGCTGAGCGGTCATTTTCGTGTCTGGGAAACTTTTCCCTCACAACCAAAAAACAGGCAGGTGATAACATGAAGCAGGCAACCAACCCGTTTGCGCCCGTCCCGCTGTGGCGCAGACGGCTGCCGGGCTACGCGGCCATGGGCGCTGCGACGATCGCCATGGCGGTCGGCCTCATCGCAATGCAGAACGCACGCACCACGGTCGCAGGCACCCTGCTGCCGGTGTCGGAGGCGGATGCAGCCACCTACGGCATCAGCGCAGTGTACCAGCTCGACGACGGCAGCTATCGCGTGGAGGGCGTGCAGAAGGGCTTCCAGAGCGATGTGCAGGCTGCCGTGACCATCGACGCCGAGGGCAATGTCTCCGCTGTAGAGATCCTCTCGCAGGCGGAGACGGACAGCCTCGGCGGCCAGTGTGTCGCTCCGGAGTTCACGTCCCAGTACCAGGGTGCGGCTCCCTTTACGCTGGCAGGCAAGAGCTACACTGTGACCGACCCGGCCACCGGCGCAGCCTATGCAGCAGCCGGTGCATCTGATGCGTCCGCTGCGGCACAGGATTTCGACCCCGCACAGTGGAACGTGTCCGACACCTCTCCCGAGGCAGAGGCCACCCGCAGGATGTATGCGGCGGGGCTGACCCTCTCGGCCCTGAACGGACAGCCTCTGGATGACGAGCTGCCGCCCCCGCTGGATTCCAGCGCCGAGGCCGTGGCACGCCGGAAGCTGTACGCTGCGGGCCTGAGCAAGAGCGCACAGGACGGCGAGGCGCAGGCTCTGCCCTACGCGGACTGGTCGGCTGAAAAGCAGTCGGCCTACCGTCTTGCCGAGGCCGGGCTGACCGCCGGGCCGTCCGACAGCGGCGCTGTCAGCGCAGACCTCACCGAGGTGGACGCCCTTTCCGGTGCGACCATCACCTCGGCGGCAGTGACCACCGTGGTCAACGATTCGTATTTCTATGTAACTGAGGTGCTCCGCGCAGAGTGACCTCAACGGAGGAATGGAACCTATGGCAAAAACTGATTTTCTGACGGCTGATATGACCCGCCGCCAGTTCATGAAGATCTCGGGCAAGAGCCTTGCAGGGCTTACCCTCTCCGCATCCATGCTGTCCCTCTTCGGCTGCTCGCAGAAGCAGGTAGACAGCGGCGCAGTGGCCACTTGGGCGTTGCCGCAGGGCCTGCTGGTGGTCAACGCCGACCTGTGCACCGGCTGCCAGCGCTGCGAGATCAACTGCACCCTGACCAACGACGGCGTGTGCTCCTCTTACATCAGCCGCGTCAAGATCCAGCGCCGCCTGAATCTGGACGGCGCCGGCAACGGCCTGCTGTCCGGCAACGACAACTGCTTTGTCTACTTCCCGGACACCTGCCGCCAGTGCGAGGACCCCGCCTGCGGCAACGCCTGCCCCCAAAAGGCCATTACGACCAACGAGCAGGGCATCCGCGTGGTGGACACCGACAAGTGCATCGGCTGCGGGGCCTGCCACGAGGCCTGCCCCTGGCATATGCCCACCGTCAACCCCGAGACCGGCAAGTCGTCCAAGTGCATCGCCTGCGGTGCCTGCGTGGCAGGCTGCCCGTCCGGCGCTCTGTCCATCGTGGACTGGGATGCCGTCACCAGCGCAGCACAGGCTGCCTACATGGACCTGTAAGGAGGAACAACAATGGCTGAAACGTATGGCTGGGCAGGCAAGATCCTGCGCGTTGACCTGACCACTGGCGAGATCACCACGCAGGATGACGCAAAATACCATAAGTATATCGGCGGTATGGGCATGGCCTACCGCATCATGTATGAGGAAGCTCCCATGGACCTCGACCCCTACGACGAGAAGGCACAGGTCATCTTCGGCGTCGGCCCCCTGACCGGTGCCGGCGTGCCCTGCTCCGGCCGCATGAACGTCACCTTCCGCTCCACCTGGTCCAAGGGCAGCTCCATCATCGACGCCCACATGGGCGGCCACATCGGCCCCATGCTGAAGTATGCGGGCTGGGACGGCATCGTCATCACCGGCATTTCCCCGAAGCCCGTCTACCTGCGCATCGAGGACGACGAGGTCTCCCTTGAGGACGCTTCTGACATCTGGGGCAAGGGTACGTTCGCGTCCAACAAGTGGATGGTGGAGCAGAACGGCCGTGAGTTCGAGACCGCTTCCATCGGCCCTGCCGGTGAGAATCTGGTGGACTACTCCACCCTGAACACCAGCTTTGGCAACTCCGGCGGCGCTGGTCTGGGCGCTGCCATGGGCAACAAGAAGCTGAAGGGTCTGGCCATCCGCGGCACCGGCAGCGTCAAGGTCGCCGACCCCAAGAAGGTGCTGGAGCTGTCCAACTACATGATGGGCAACCTCATCGGCGGCAACAACAACCACAACGTCCCCGCACAGCCCCAGAGCTGGGCGGAGTACAGCGCCACCTCCGGCAAGAACCGCTGGTCCGGCGCACCGGGCCGTATGTGGAAAAAGGCTCCCGGCGGCCCCGTGGATACCGGCGAGCAGCCCTACAACGACATCAACAAGATCGCGCTGCGCTGCTTCAAGGGTTACTTCGACTTCGGCGCACCGGCAGCAGAGTACACCGTCAAGAACGGCGGCTGCTCCTCCTGCCCCATCCGCTGCTACACCGAGTATGATGTGGACCCGCTGGCCGATTACGACTTGCCCACCCACAACTCCAACACCTGTATGCCCGTGCTGTACGGCACCCGCGTCTACCCGGACGGCGTCCACGACTTCAAGTACGAGGGCGACGGCACCATGGTCATCAATCTGGCATGGTCTCATGCTGTGGACGATATGGGCCTGTGGGACAACTACGGCAACCTGAACCGCGACCTGCTGTGGATCCTGCGGATGCCCCGCGAGGAAGCCACCAAGTACATCAGCGAGGCCGAGTACGACTCTCTGCCCTGGGAGTGGGAGAAGGCCGGCGATCCCCGCTGGGAGGTGGAGCTGATCCGCCGCATGGCTTACGGCGAGGGCGACCTGTCCGTCATCGCAAAGGGCACGCTGGCCATGATGGAGAAGTTCGGCCTGCCCAAGAGCTGGCTGGACCGCAACGACGGCGCTACCAACTCCAACCTGATCTACAACGGCTTCCCCAACCACCACGGCCCTGCTGAGGCATGGCAGGTGGGTATGCTGTACAACCTCGTCTACAACCGTGACTGCATGATCCACGAGATCGTCTGCGAGACCGGCTCCGGCGCACCCTACGAGGTGACCAAAAAGGTCATGGAGGACTTCTTCGGCGAGGGCTGCTACGACAAGGCCAAGGCCTACACGCCCATCAACGAAAACAAGGCAAAGCTGGCCGCCTACTGCGTCAACGATAAGAACTTCCACGACTCTGCTACCCTCTGCAACTGGATGTGGCCCATGACCCAGTCTCCCTCCAAGGAGCGCAATTACCACGGCGACCTGGACCTGCAGGCAGATTTCATGACCGCCGTCACCGGCGAGACCTACACCCAGGCCGGTCTGCAGGAAGCAGGCGAGCGCATCACCCAGATGCTCCGCGCCATGACCGCCATCAGCTTCCAGAAGAACTGCGGCAGCGCAAACCTCCGTCAGGAGCACGACGCCATCTGCGACTGGGTCTTCGACAAGGAACCCGACTTCAAGGCATTCGAGGAAGGCACCACCAAGCTGGACCGCGCCGACATGGAGAAGGCAAAAGACCTCTTCTATGACATCTTCGGCTGGGACAAGACCACCGGTGTGCCTACCCGCGAGACGCTGGAGAAGTTCGACCTCGGCGACATGGCCGACGATCTGGAAGCACGCGGCATCTACGACCAGACTCCCGCTGAGGAGACTGCAGCCCAGTAATTCACAGAAACGAGAGGAATTATCATGCTGTTTGGCAGACGCAAACCCGGTTACACCACCACAGTGGACGCCGCCGCTGACCCGGAGCAGGTCATCCTCGACCTGCAAAAGGCAGAGATGGCCGCGAAAAAGAAGCCGAAGGCCGAGGTCTTTGACATCGACGCAGCCAGCGAGACGGCCCGCCGCCTGAAGGAGACCGGAAGTATCTTCGACGGCAGCGCCGCCAAGACCGGTGAGGACGTCATCGCCGCAGTGGAGCGGGAGACGGACGCGCTGGCCGCAAAGCAGGCCGGGGCACAGCCCGCGCCCGCCCAGACGAGCACCCCGGACGATGCCGAAAAGCCGCAGCTGCTGGATTTTCTGGCCGCTGCGCCGGAGGCGGAGGGCGACCCCTACGCCGACCAGCCCACCGTCACCGCACCGGAGCTGCCTGAGCTGACCCCGGCGCAGGAGCTGGCAGGCTACATCCGGTCCCGCTCGGCGGCGGCTCTGGTCACGCCCCACGCGCTGCTGGTCAGCGAGGTGGAGAACGCCGACGAGCTGCTGACCCAGATGCCGGCTGACCCCCAGTGCACAGACATCGTCTCCCGCACCGGCACGAAGGACACCTACTACTATTCCAGCGCCAACATGAGCGACAACTACGCGATGATCGCCCAACTCATCGAGGACAGGGACCTCTGCGTCATGGTGGCCGAGATGGTGCGGTTCAACGCCCGCGTCTACCCCAGCGCCACCCCGCTGCGCTACTTCCGCCGCTCGCCCTACGACCTGACGCAGGAGGCCATCGAGCAGACGTGGCAGGCCATGCAGGGCAGGCCGGAGTACGCCGACATCGAGGAGCTGACCAACAACCAGAATGAGCGGTTCCTCTTCTCCACCAAGCACCTCACCCGCCGCTATGCAAAAGCCATCAGCGACGTGGACGAGTGGACGGACTGAGCCGTCCATCACAACTGAACAGGATAAGAGCTTCTTTGAGCAAAGGTGTCTAAACCGTCCGGCAATCGAAGCCGTTTCTATAAGCAGCGCACACTGCTTACGAAAACAGCTTCCGACACCGCGCCGCAATGCTAAGGGCTGTATCAGCCGGCATTCAAGGGTGGCGGGGGAAACCCCGCCGCCTTCCCGCAGAAGAAACGCTGCAATTTGAAAAAAAGAACTCCTCCCATCCACACAGGGGCTTTCCGGGCCGCACTGTCACTGCAAGGACAGGCGCTGCCCGGGGAGTGCCATCGGCAAAGACAGCCTGCAAGCTGTCTTTCGTCCGGAACGTGCGGAGCTTCTGCGGAGGCGTTTTGATTTTCGGTCAAGACGTCTCCGCTTCTTTTTTACCTGCCTTTTTGATAAAGAGAACACCCCGCCGCGGCCCGCCTGAGCCATAGCAGGCTGCGCCGCTGTGGGCTTTTGGAGGAAGTTTATGAAACAGCCTTTCTGTGCGCCCTCTGAGGCGCTGCGCCGCGTGCTGGATGCAGCTGCGGCCCTGCCAAGACCGGCGGCGGAGACCCTGCCGCTGGACGATGCGGTCGGCCGCATCGCCGCCGAGACCCTGTCGGCCCGGATGGACCAGCCGCCCTTTGACCGCAGCCCCCTCGACGGCTACGCCCTGCACAGCGCCGACACCGCCGGGGCCAGCCGCGAAGCTCCCGTCACCCTGCCGGTGGTCATGAAGCTCTACGCCGGAGATGCCCCCGCCTCTCCCCTGCCCGCAGGCTGTGCAGCCCGCATCATGACCGGTGCGCCCCTGCCCGAGGGCGCGGACTGCGTCCTGATGCAGGAGCTGACCGACGGCGGCGAGGACGCCGTCCGGCTCTATGCCGCCCTGAAGCCGGAGGAGAACGTGGTGTTCCGGGGCGGGGACATCGCCGCCGGGACTGTCATCGCCGGGGCGGGCACCGTCCTCACCCCGGCCCACCTCGGGGTGCTGGCCGGGCAGGGCTATGCCGCTGTGCCGGTCTGCAAAGCGCTCACCGTGGGCGTTCTGGCCACTGGCAGCGAGCTTCTGGCCCCGGGCGAAGCTTGGACGCCCGGCAAAATTTACGACGCCAACGGCATCCAGAACGCCGCCCGGCTGCGGCAGCTGGGCTTCGGCGTCCGGCGGCGGCACTGCTCGGACGACCCGGAGGAGATCGCAGGCCAGATGAAGGAGCTGCTGGCGGAATGTGACGCCGTCATCACCAGCGGCGGCGTCTCGGTGGGGCAGAAGGACTATCTGCCCGCTGTGCTGGAAGCGCTGGATGCAGACCTCCTCTTCGCAGGCGTGGCTCAGAAGCCCGGCAGCCCCATGCTGGCCGGAACGGTCGGCGGCAAGCTGGTGTTCTGCCTGTCCGGTAACCCCTTCGCCGCCGCTGCGACGCTGGAGCAATACGCCATCCCGGCCCTGCTGCGGGCGGCGGGACGCTGCGAGGAGGGCTGTCTCCTCCCCCGCACCACCTGCACCCTGACCACCGGCTTTTCCAAGCCCAGCAAGGTCGCCCGCTACCTGCGGGCCAAGGCCATGGGCGGCAGTGTGACCATCCCCGGCGAGGGCAGTGCCGAGGCCCATTCGTCCGGCAGCCTGTCGGCCATGATGGGCTGCAACTGTCTGGTGGAGCTGCCTGCGGGCAGCGGCCCGGTGGCCCCGGGCGAAGAAGTGGAGGTGCTTTTCTTTGTACAGTGAACCGAAACAGATCCTTGCCGAGCAGCTGGAGCTGAAGCGCCCGGCGGTGCTGGCCGTCAGCGGCCTGCATAACAGCGGCAAGACGACTCTTCTCGAAAAGCTCCTGCCTGCCCTGCGCAGCCGGGGGCTGAAAGTGGGCGTCATCAAGCACGACGGCCACGATTTCACCCCCGATGTGCCCGGCACCGACAGCTACCGTCTGCGGGAAGCCGGGGCCGAGGGCGTAGCCGTCTACTCAAGCCAGCGCTACCTGCTGACCGAGGCCTTCCGCCTGACGGAGCAGGACCTTCTGGCCCTGTTCGAGCGCCACGGCTACGACCTCGTCCTCTTGGAGGGTTTCAAGGACAGCGGCTGGCCGAAGATCGAGGTCGTGCGCCGGGAGATCTCGGACACGCCGGTGTCCTTCCAGCCGCTGGCTGTCGTGGGCGACATCCCGGATGCCGATTTCGGCCTCGAAGAAACGCAGGCGCTGGCCGACTGGCTCGTGGCCCAGATGCCGACGCTGTAAGGAGGAAAACCACAATGAAACTCATCCGCACCGAAGACGCGGCAGGGCAGGTGCTCTGCCATGATATTACCCAGATCATTCCCGGCGAGTTCAAGGGTGCCCGCTTCCGCAAGGGCCATGTCATCCAGCCCGAGGACATCCCCGTGCTGCTCTCCATCGGCAAAGAGAATCTCTACGTCTGGGAGAAGAAGCCCGGCATCCTCCACGAGGACGAGGCTGCCGCCCTGCTGTATAAAGCTGCTGCGGGCAAAAACATCCACGGCACCGAGCCGAAGGAGGGCAAGATCGAGCTCATCGCCGACTGCGACGGCCTTCTCAAGATCGACCGCGACGCCCTGCTGGCCGTCAACCGCACGCCCCAGATGATGATCGCCACCATCCACGGCGACCTGCCCGTGAAAAAGGGCCAGAAGCTGGCCGGCACCCGCATCATCCCTCTGGTCATCGAGCAGGAAAAGATGGACGCCATGCAGGCGGCAGCCGGCAGCACGCCCATCCTGAACGTGCTGCCCATGCAGCCCAAGAAGTTCGCCGTCATCACCACCGGCAGCGAGGTATTCAAGGGCCGCATCGAGGACAAGTTCACCCCCATTCTGGTGGGCAAGCTGGCGGAGTACGGCTGCGAGATGGTCTTCCACAAGGTCTGCGACGACGACCCGGCGGGCATCACTGCCGCCATTCTGGAAGCGAGGGACGCAGGCTGTGAGCTTATTTTCACCACCGGCGGCATGAGCGTGGACCCCGACGACCGCACCCCGCTGGCCATCCGGAACACCGGCGCGGACATCGTCACCTACGGCGCACCGGTGCTGCCGGGGGCGATGTTCCTCGTGAGCTATCTGGGCAGCGTGCCGGTCTGCGGCCTGCCCGGCTGCGTCATGTACGCCAAGCGCACCATCTTTGACCTGCTGCTGCCCCGCCTGCTGGCCGATGACCCCATCACCGCCGAGGACATCGCCCGTCTGGGTGAGGGCGGCCTGTGTCTGGGCTGCGCCGAGTGCCACTGGCCCAACTGCGGGTTTGGGCATTGCTGATTTTTTAGCGCAGCGGAAAAGCCTCTCCCTTTGGGAGAGGTGGCATCGCTTGCGATGACGGAGAGGGCAAGCCTATTACGACAGAGCCACCTCGCAGCGATAAGCTGTCCCTTTGTCAGAGCAATACTATCCCGCAGTGCTCGTGGTTCTCCGTCAGCGCCCTTGCCCTCTCAGGCGCTTCGCGCCAGCTCTCCCAAAGGGAGAGCCTTAATGCGGTGGGCAAGCCCGGCTTCCAATACGATTTATTTTTGTTAAGCAGAAAGATACGATCATGACTGAAACCAATCTGACCCATTTCGATGCCTCCGGCAACGCCGTGATGGTGGACGTGAGCGAAAAGGCCGTCACCTTCCGGGAGGCTGTGGCCCACGGCATCATCACCATGAACGCGGAGGCCTTTGCCGCTGTAGAGAGCGGCACCGTCAAGAAGGGCGATGTGCTGGGCGTCGCCCGCATCGCCGGCATCATGGCCACCAAGCGCACCAGCGAGCTGATCCCCCTCTGTCATCCGCTGCCCTTGACCAAGGTGAGCGTGGATTTCAGGCTCCTGCCTCAACGGCGGGCTGTGGAAGCCCTCTGCACCGTCAAGACCGCCGGTGTCACCGGCGTGGAGATGGAGGCTCTGACCGGCGTTTCCACGGCCCTGCTGACCATCTACGATATGTGCAAGGCCGTGGACAAGGGGATGGAGCTGGGCGAGATCCATCTGGTGGAAAAGACCGGCGGCAAGAGCGGCCACTATGTCCGGGCGGAGGGCGGCTATGTTTGATTCTTCCAGCCGCAATATCCACTATCTCCGCCTCTCCGTCACCGACCTGTGCAACCTGCGCTGCCGCTACTGTATGCCAGACGGCGTGGAGAAGCTGGAACGGGAGGCCGTGCTGACCTACGAAGAGTTCCTCCGCCTCGCGGCTCTCTTTGCCCAGTGCGGCATCGATACCGTCCGGGTCACTGGCGGCGAGCCGCTGGTGCGCAAAGACGTGGACCAGCTGGTGGCGGGGCTGAAAGCCATCCCCGGCATCCACAAAGTCACCCTGACCACCAACGGCATCCTGCTGGCCCGGCAGCTGCCCGCCCTTCTGAACGCCGGGCTGGACAGCGTGAACATCAGCCTCGACACCCTCCGCCCGGAGGTGTTCCAGCGCATCACGGCCCGGGACGAGTTCTCCCATGTGATGGAGGGCCTCCGCGCCGCGCTGGACAGCGGCATCCCCGTCAAGCTGAACTGCGTGCCGCAGGCGGGCGTCAACGAGGGCGAGCTGGAAGACCTTGCCGCCCTCGCCGAGGCGCACCCATTGCAGGTGCGCTTTATCGAGATGATGCCCATCGGCTACGGCGCAGCCATGCCCTGCATCTCGGGGCCTGCGCTGCGGGAGCGGTTTGCCCGCCGCTGGCCGGAGTTCGCCCCTCTGCCTGCGGCACAGAGCGCAGTTCTCGGCGACGGCCCGGCAGTCTACTACACCGTCCCCGGCTGGGAGGGTGACGTGGGCTTCATCGCCGCCGTCCACGGCAAGTTCTGTGCCTCTTGCAACCGGGTGCGGCTGACGAGCCAAGGCTTCCTGCGCCCCTGCCTCGCCAGCGAGGCGGGCTGCGACCTGCGGGAGCTTCTGCGCAGCGGTGCAACCGACGCCGCACTTTCACAGGCCATCTGGCAGACCATCTGGGCAAAGCCCCGGGAACATCATTTCGGAGACAATTCCATGCCCGCGACCCGCGGCATGTATCGCATCGGAGGATAACGATCTATGGGAAAACTTCTGGCAATCTGCACCAGCCCCAAGCGCGGCACCGTCAAGACTGAGGTGCCCAGCGCTGTTCTGACCCCGGAGTGGGGCATCATCAGCGACGCCCACGGCGGCAGCTGGCACCGTCAGGTGAGCCTTTTGAGCGCCGAGAAGATCGAGGCGTTCCGCAAGAAGATCTGGGTGGACTACGGCGCCTTTGGCGAAAATCTGGTCATCGAGGGCTTCGACTTCCGCAATCTGCCCGTCACCAGCCGGTTTGCCATCGGCAGCGTCGTGCTGGAGATGACCCAGATCGGCAAGGAGTGCCACAACGACTGCATCATCAAGCAGCAGACCGGCGAGTGCATCATGCCCCGGGAGGGCGTGTTCGCCCGGGTGCTGGAGGGCGGCGAGATCCATGTGGGCGACGAAGTGACCCTTCTGCCCCCGGCAGCCGACCCGCCCCTGCGGGCCGCCGTCATCACCCTGTCCGACAAGGGCAGCCGGGGCGAGCGGGAGGACAAGAGCGGCCCCCTCATCGTGGAGATGCTCACCGCCGCAGGCTATGTGGTGGAGGAGACCATGATCCTGCCCGACGAGGCCAAGGCCCTGAAAGCCCAGCTCATCCGGCTGGCCGACGGCCGTCAGGTGAACCTCATCCTGACCACCGGAGGCACCGGCTTCTCCCCCCGGGATATCACCCCGGAGGCCACCTATGCCGTGGCCGACCGCAGCGCCCCCGGCATCGCCGAAGCCATGCGGTACCACAGCCTGTCCATCACCCCCCGCGGGATGCTGAGCCGCGCCGCCAGCGTATTGCGCGGCAAGACGCTCATCGTCAACCTGCCCGGCAGCCCCAAGGCCGTAAAAGAGAACCTCGAGTACATCCTGCCCAGCCTTGAGCACGGCATCCGCATCGCCGCCGGGCTGGACGGCGAGTGTGCCCGGAAGTAAAAGGAGAAATTCATGAAAACCAACCTCATCTCCCGCCGCAGCTTTCTGTCCGTGGTCGGCGCAGTCGGCGCTGCTGCTGCCCTGACCGCCTGCAGCGGCGCTGCTTCCAGCACCGCTTCCTCCGCAGCCGCTTCTTCTGAGGCTGCGTCCTCCGAGGCTTCCGTCGAATCCGTCGAGCTGATCGTCTTCGCCGCCGCCTCCCTGACCGAGACCCTGAACGCCATCGCCGAAACGTACTCTGCCCAGAACCCGGGCGTGACCTTCCGCTTCAACTTCGATTCCTCCGGCACGCTGAAGACCCAGATTCAGGAGGGCGCCGACTGCGACCTGTTCCTCTCCGCCGGCCAGAAGCAGATGAACCAGCTGGACATCACCGCCTCTGCCGACGTGAACCCCGACGGTCTGGACTTCGTGGACCCCGCCACCCGCGTGGACCTGCTGGAAAACAAGGTCGTCCTCTGCGTGCCCGAGGGCAGCGACAAGGGCATCGACAGCTTCGACGCTCTGGCCGAGCACCTGAAGGCGGAGGACATCCTGTTCTGCATGGGCAACAGCGACGTGCCCGTGGGCCAGTACACCCAGAAGATCCTCTCTTACTACAGCCTCGACGAGGCTGCTCTGGCCGCTGCCGGTGTCATCACCTATGGCTCGAACGTCAAGGAAGTCACCACCCAGATCAGCGAAGGCAGCGTGGACGCCGGTGTCGTCTACTGCACCGACGCATACAGCGCCGGTCTGGCCCCCGTGGACGAGGCCACCGCCGAGATGTGCGGTCAGGTCATCTACCCCGCCGCCGTCCTCAAGGCTGCTCCCCACCCCGACGCTGCCGTGGCCTTCCTCGCCTACCTGCGCACCGATGCCGCCGCTCAGGTCTTCGAGAGCGTGGGATTTGCGGCGGTGTAAATTATGAGCATCCTTGCCCTCTCAGGCCGCTTCGCGTCCAGCTCTCCCAAAGGGAGAGCCTTAAAGCGTGGCGGGAAAGCAAAGCCTCTCCCCTTGGGAGAGGCGGCATTGCGCAAGCAATGACGGAGAGGGCAAGCCTGCTTATATTTGAGGATAGACATATGGATTGGTATCCCCTCTGGAACAGCCTGCGCATCGCGCTCATCAGCTGCGCGGCGGTGTTCTTCCTCGGCATTTTTGCCGCTTACTATATCGCAAAACTGCCCCGCACCGTCAAGGGCGTGCTGGACGTGCTCCTCACCCTGCCAATGGTGCTGCCACCTACCGTGGTGGGCTATTTTCTTCTGCTGCTCTTCGGTGCAAAGCGGCCTCTGGGCCTCTTCTTTCTGGAGCATTTCGGCGTCAAGCTGGTCATGAACTGGTACAGCGCCATCTTCGCCTCCATCGTGGTGGCCTTCCCGCTGATGTACCGCACGGCCCGGGGTGCCTTCGAGAGCTTCGATGAGACGCTGGCCTGGTCGGCCCAGACGCTGGGACAGTCCAACACATGGATCTTCTGGCGGGTGCGGATGCCCTGCTGTCGGCAGGGCATTCTGGCCGGTACGGTGCTGGCCTTTGCCCGGGCGCTGGGCGAGTACGGCGCTACCAGCATGATCGCAGGCTACACCCCCGGCAGGACGGCTACCATTGCCACTACCGTCTACCAGCTCTGGCGCACCAACGACGAGCTGGGGGCCATGCGGTGGGTGCTGGTGGACATCGTCATCTCGGCGGTGGTGCTGCTGGCCGTCAATCTGCTGGAAAAGAAGCAGAAAGCAGGTGGATGCCCATGAGTCTGGAAGTGCACATCGAGAAAAAGCTGAATGGCTTTACCCTCCGCTCTGACTTCACCGCCGGGAACACTGCCACGGCCATTCTGGGCGCCTCCGGCTGCGGCAAGAGCATGACCCTGCGCTGCATCGCGGGCATCGTGAAGCCCGACAAGGGCCGCATCCTGCTGGATGGGCGGGTGCTGTTCGACAGCGAGCAGCACATCGACCTGCCGCCCCAGCAGCGGGGCGTGGGCCTGCTGTTCCAGAACTACGCTCTCTTCCCGAACATGACCGTGGAGCAGAACATCCTCTGCGGCCTGAACGCAGAAAAAGACAGAGCCGCCCGCAAAGCCCGCTGCGCCGAAATGCTGCGGGCCATGCGGCTGGAAGAGCTGGCAGGCCGCCGCCCCGCCGAGCTTTCCGGCGGGCAGCAGCAGCGCACCGCGCTGGCCCGCATCCTCGTGGGCCGACCCCGCCTCCTGATGCTGGACGAGCCGTTCAGCGCACTGGACAGCTACCTCCGGGAGGAGGTAGAGGGCGAGGTGGGGAGCCTGCTGGCAGGCTTTGAGGGCACGGCCCTCCTCGTCACCCACAACCGGGACGAGGCCTACCGCCTGTGCCGGGACATGATCGTCATGGACAGCGGGCGGGTGCTCCGCACCGGCACGACCAAGGCCGTCTTCGCCGACCCCCGCAGTACCGCCGCCGCCCGACTCACCGGCTGCAAAAACATCCTGCCCTGCGCCCGGGTGGACGCCCACACCGTCCGTCTGACAGGCTGCGAGTGCCTGCTGCATCTGGCCGCTGAGGTCTCGGAGGGCTGCACTGCCGTGGGCATCCGCGCCCACGATCTCGCACCCTGTGCCGCCGAAGCCCTCAACGCCCTGCCGGTGGAGCTGCTCTCCGCCAGTGAGAACCCTTTCGACTGGAACCTCATCTTCCGGCTGCCGGGCGGCTCCCGCCTGTGGTGGAAGGTCTCCAAAACGACCCTGTCGATGGCCGAGCCTGCCGCCCCGGCCTGCCTCGCCGCACTGTCCGGGAGCATCATGCCTCTGACGGACGTGCGTGCGTAGTTCGAACAAAAACAGAAATGAGCCGGTGCGGAATGCACCGGCTCATTTCTGTTTTCTTATGATTCTCCGAAGAATTTCTTGGCAATATCGGCGCTCTGCTTGGCGTCCTTGGCATACCAGTCCGCGCCGATCTTCTCGGCGTACTCCGGCGTCAGGACTGCGCCGCCCACCATGACCTTGCAGTCGAGCTTGGCCGCACGGAGGGCCGCGATGGTCTCCTCCATGCTCTTGAGGGTGGTGGTCATCAGAGCCGAGAGGCCCACGAGATGGACATCCTTCTCCCGGACGGTATCTACCACCGTCTCCACCGGCACATCACGGCCAAGGTCGATGACCTCGAAGCCGTAGTTCTCGAGGATGACCCGGACGATGTTCTTGCCGATGTCGTGGACATCGCCCTTGACGGTGGCGAGGACGATGCGGCCCTTGCTGGCTCCGGCCCCACCCCGCTTGGCGATGGCGGTCTTGATCTCCTCAAAGGCGGCCTGCGCGGCGCTGGCGGCCTGCAGCAGCTGGGGCAGGAAGAGCTTGCCCTTCTCGTACTTCTCGCCCACCACGTCCAGCGCCGGGATGAGGGCCTCGTCCACCAGCGTCAGCGGCTCGGTGGTGTCCAGCAGAGTGTGGGTACGGGCAGCGGCCTCGCCCTTGAGGCCCTTTTCCACCGCCTGCATGAGGGCGGCAAAGGGGCCGCTGTGAGCCGCATCCGCCTCTGCCGGTGCGTCTGCCGTCTGGGACGCCTGCGCCGTTCTGGCCTGTGCCAGCGCGGTGCTGGCGGGGACTTTATCGGCATAGCGGGCAATGTAGGCCATGCTCTGCCTGTCCCGGTTGGTCAGGACGTTGTAAGCGTAGACCGCCGCCATCATCTCCTCGCTGGAGGGGTTCATGATGGCGAGGTCGAGGCCCGCATACATGGCCATGGTCAGAAAGGCGGTGTTGAGGTAGGGGCGGCAGGGCAGGCCGAAGCTGATGTTGGACACGCCGAGGATGGTGCGGACGCCCAGTTCCTTCTTGCAGCGGGCCAGCGCCTCCACGGTGGCCAGAACGTCCTCCTGCTGGGCGCTGGCGGTGAGGGTGAGGCAGTCGATGTAGATGTCCTCCCGGGGGATGCCATGAGCCAGCGCGGCATCCACGATCCGCTTTGCGATCGCAAAGCGGGCGTCGGCGCTGGGCTGGATGCCACGCTCATCAATGGCGAGGCCCACCACGGCTGCGCCGTACTTTTTGCAGAGGGGCAGGACCCGCTCCAACACCTCCGTCTCGCCGTTCACCGAGTTGACGATGGGCTTGCCATTATAGACCCGCAGGCCCCGCTCGAGGGCATCGGCGTGGGAGGAATCCAGCTGCAAAGGCAGGCTCACCACGCTCTGCAGGGCCTTGACCACCTGCTCCATGACGGCAGGCTCGTCCACACCGGGAGCGCCCACATTGACGTCCAGCACCTGTGCGCCGGCCTCGGACTGGCTGACGGCCTGCTCGAGGATGTAGTTCATATCTCCCTCGCGGAGGGCCTGCTGGAACCGCTTTTTGCCGGTGGGGTTGATGCGCTCTCCCACCACGGTGATGCCGTCCACCGTGACGAAATCCATCGGCGAGCAGAGCACCGAGGGCATGGCGTGGGCAGCCCGGCCCGGCCTGCAGTCGGCGAAGACGCCGTTCAGCAGCCGGATGAAATCGGGGGTGGTGCCGCAGCAGCCGCCCGCCGCGAAGAGCTTCAGCTCCCGGTAGGGCTTCATCTCCATGGCAAAGAGCTGGGGGGTGATGTCGTAGCCGCTGCCGTCGGCCCGGGGCAGGCCCGCGTTGGGCTTGACGAAGACTGGGAAATCGCCGGGCAGGGCCTCGGCCAGACGCTTCGCCATCGGGAAGATCTCCTTCGGGCCGAGGGAGCAGTTGATGCCCACGGCATCTGCGCCGAGGCCCCGGGCCGTGACGGCGAAGCTCTCGACGGTGCAGCCGGTAAAGGTGCGCCCGCCTGCCTCAAAGCTCATGCTGGCGAGGATGGGCAGCGTGCAGTTCTCTTTCGCGGCCAGCAGGGCAGCCTTCAGCTCGTAGAGGTCGGTGAAGGTCTCGAAGAAGACGAGGTCGGCCCCGGCAGCCGCACCGGCCCGGACGATGCGGCCATACTCGGCCACGGCGTCCTCAAAGGCCAGCGTGCCGTTGGGTTCCAGCAGCTCGCCCAGCGGGCCGACGTCCAGCGCCGCCAGCGCGCCGTAGGGGGCGCAGGCCCGCTTGCAGTTGGCGATGCCCGCCGCAATGATCTCTTCCAGCGTGTACTCGCTGCCCGCCAGCTTGTGGGCCGACGCGCCGAAGGTGTTGGCGTTGATGATGCGGCTTCCAGCGGCGGCGTAGCGGCTGTGGATGCTCTCGATGAGCTGCGGGTCGGTGATGTTCAGCTCCTCGGGCCGTGCGCCCAGCTTCAGGCCCGCTGCCTGCAGCATGGTGCCCATACCGCCGTCCAGAAGGATGGTGTTGGACTGGGTAAACAGTTCATTCGCTTGCACAGGTCTTGCCCCTCTTTCTGTATTCGCACCGCGTGTTCAGCACGCAGTGGCCGCACCCGGCGAGATGTCCCTTCACCGGGTGGTCGCTCAGCCCCAGCAGAGCGGTCACGCTCTTGCGGGGCGTCATAAGGTCGTTTTCGGTCACGCAAAGCCCGACTCGGCGGGCGGTATCCAGCGCCGCCGCCACCAGCGGCTGCACCCCGATGGGCCAGTCGCCATAGCCCGGCGAGAAGCGGCCCGTGAGATACCTGTCCTGCCCTGCGGCCCACTGCCGCAGCTCGGCCTCGGCGGCGTCTGCGGCCTGTTCGGCCAGCGCCGAACCGAGGGCATCCGAGGCCACACCGGCAGCAATATCCCCCACTCCGGCGCGGCGGATCTGGCTGTCTGCGCCCGGGCCGAGGGTCACGGCCAGAAGCAGGGCCTCCCGGCACCCCTCAAGGTGGCGGAAGATGTCCTCCCCCTTCAGGATGCCGACCTGCGCAAGGCTCTCCACATCGGCCTCAAGCCAGACGGCCCGGGGGGTGGCGGCGGCGAGAAGGGGTGCAGCGCACCGTTCCAGAAGAGCGAGGGTGGCGCTGTCGGCCTCGCCCCGCGCGCCGAAATACCGCGCGGCCTGCCGGATGTCGATGGACTCCGGCTTTGTTAGATGTAAGGGTCTGCTCGGCCCGATGGGCATTTTTGCCGCCTCCTTCTTTTGACTGAAGTAGAATAAGTATACCGCACTGGTAGGCTAAAATCAACAGAAAAGCCCCTCTCTCAGCATTTTTGCCGGGAGAGGGGCTTGTAAACTTTATATCAGCGGACGTCCCTGACCGACACCGCCTGTTACTTCAGGAACTTGCGAACGGCACGGGCGACGATGCCGCCCAGAATGCCGGACACGAGGAACTCGGCCACGCCCTGCACGCCGACCAGCAGGACGACGAACATCAGGGGGTTGGCTGCGCCCTTGACCGACACGAGGTTCTGGACGTAATCGCAGCTGTAGAAGGCCAGCACGATGTAGCCCATGAAGAACAGGGTGTTAAGGGCCGGGGCGCACATGGCGCTGATAAGGTAGCTCCAGGTACCGGCCTTGTCGAGGCCCTTGATGGCGTTGAAGATGAGGCCGACGCACACGCCCATCAGCACACGCATACCCACGCAGAGGATGAAGGTGTTGACGGGGCTGACCTGAAACAGCGCGCCGGTCATGGCAGAGGCGCCGGTGACAGCGTCATAGAAGCTCACCGCACCGAACACGCCGCCGAGGATGGCACCTGCTGCAGGACCCATGGTGATGGCACCCACAGCGATCGGCAGGGTCAAAAAGCTCATGTAAAGCGGGCCTACGGGCACACTGCCGAGGCCGATGGCCTTCATGACCAGCTCAATGGCGACCAGCAGTGCCAGCCGGGTGAGGGTGCGAAGATCGTTGTTTTTCATAATTCAGTTTTCCTCCTTGCTGCCGTTCCGCCTTAACTATCGGATACGGCGCAAACCTGCCCGTGAATCACACGGGGTCTTTTGTTGAATCGAATCTAAAATATACCGGTCGTTGTGTCAGGGAACTCCCGGGGATAGCATCAAAATTCGCTGGGGAAGCGGATGCCCGCGTCGCGGCGGGCTGTCTCCAGCACACGGCTGACGGCCACCGAGGTGTCCAGCATCCGGCTGCACAGCTCCTGATCCCCGCTCTCGATGGCGCGGGCGATGGCGTGGAACTCTGCCGCCTGCCGGGGGCGGCCTGCGCTGAGGTTGAAGTGCTCTTCCCTGCCCTTATAGGGGTGGAAGGTGACGCCGCCGCAGAAGTTGGCGGTGGATTTCTGGAGCAGATAGCCCTTGGTGCCCTGAATGATGTACCGGGCCGGAGAGCTGCTGTCCTTGGCGTTGATGCTCACGGCCTTGAAGCTGCGATACTCCATCGTCAGCACGCCGCTGGTGTCGATGCCGCGGGCAATGTTGGCCGCGTAGTGGACTTTGTTGGGTGCGCCGAAAAGGCCCACCACATAGCTGACGTTGTAGACGCCGAGGTCCATCAGCGCGCCGCCGGCACAGGCCGGGTCGAAGGACGGCCAGACCCTGCCGATGCAGAAATCGTCATACCGGCTGGAATACTGGCTGAAATTGCACTGCACCATGGTGACAGCGCCCACCTTGGGCAGCATCTCACGGAGCTTGGCGTAGTTGTCCTGATACTGGGTGGTGACGGCCTCGAAGAGGAAGAGCTTTTTGCTCCGGGCCAGCTCGGCCAGCTCTTCGGCCTGTGCCGCCGTGGGAGCCATCGGCTTTTCCACGATCACATGGCGTCCGGCCTCGAGGGCGGCACGGGTGTATTTTACGTGCAGGACATTCGGCACTGCGATATACACCACGTCTACCCAGCTCAGCAGTTCGTCGTAGCGGGTGGTGTGGCGGGCCACACCGTACTGACCGCAGAGGGCCTGCGCCTCCTCAGCGCTCCGCTCAGTGCTGCAGAGGGCCTCGACCTTGAAGGGGCTTTCCGGCCCTGTGAGCCAAGGCAGGAACTCCCGGACGATCATGCCTGCGCCGAGAATGCCTAATTTCATCATAAGGTTTCTCCTTTTCAGTCTTAGCCCGCCTTGGCCTCACCGTCCCGGCGGGGACGGCGGCCGCTGCGGCCATGGCGGCGGGGGCTGCTTCCGCTGTGGGGGCGGCGTCCCGCCGGGCGGGGGCCGGGACGACGGTGCTCTCCCTCGTTCCGCGGCTCATGGCGGTGCTCATGCTGGGGGGCATTGAGCTGATACAGGAGGGCCAGCCCCTTCAGCAGCAGCTCAGGGTCGTAGGTGAGCGGGTGGCGGCAGAGGGGGATGACGTACTTTGCCAGACCGCCCGTGACCACCAGTGTGACCGGACGGCCCAGCTCCTCCTCGATGCGCTGGGTGATGCCGTCCAGCAGGACAGCCGCCCCCAGCACCGAGCCGGAAAGCATACACTTCTCGGTATCGACGCCGATGGCGCTTTTGGGGGACGAAAGATGCACCTGTGGCAGCTGGGCGCACCTCTCCCCCAGCGCCCGCAGACCGGTGGAAAGGCCGGGGCAGATGACGCCGCCCCGGAAGACCTTGTCCTCATCCACCACGTTGAAGGTGGTGGCGGTGCCGAGGTCTACCGTGACCACCGGCAGCGGGAAGTTCGCCGCCGCGTAGGCCGCATCCACGAGGCGGTCTTTGCCGACGGCGTGGGGGTCGGGCACCCCCATCGTCAGTCCGGTGCGGATGTCGGGCGAAACGATGACCGGCTTTTTGCCGGTGTAGTAGCGGGCGCACTCGGCCAGCGCCCCCGTGATCTGGGGGACGACGCTGGTGAGGACAGCGCCCTCGAAGCGGATGGGCTTTTCCGGATGCCTCCGGTGGGCGAACACCTTTTCCATCTCGGCGCGGTACTCCGCCGCCGTGCGGGTGCGCACCGTGTCCATGTGGGCCACAAAGCATACACGTCCGTCCCGGATGCCCCCAAGGGCGACGGTGGTGTTGCCTATATCAATGGCTAAAATCATAATTCAGTTCCTCGTAGGGTCGAACCTCTCCCTGAAAGGCTCCCCCTTTGGGAGAGGCCTGCATACGTCTGCGCCGACGGAGAGATTTTCTATTGATAAGTCAAGCTGTATTTTACCGCATTTTGAGCCAAGATACAACCCCAACCAAAGATTTTGTTGTGCTCTGAGCATTTTTGCATTATACTGTAGCTATATCATCCCTGTTTATAGGAGGCATCTGGATGGATCTGAAGGGAAAATGCGTCCTTTTGGGCGTCAGCGGCGGCATCGCCGCCTATAAAATGGCCAACGTGGCCAGCGCACTGCGCAAGCTGGGGGCCGACGTGGAGGTCATCATGACCAAAAACGCCACCCAGTTCATCACCCCCATCACGTTCGAGACCCTGACGGGCCACAAGTGCATGGTGGACACCTTTGACCGTGATTTCAAGTTCGAAGTCACCCACATCTCGCTGGCAAAGAAGGCCGACGTCATCCTCGTGGCCCCGGCCACGGCCAACGTCATCGCCAAGATGGCCCACGGCATCGCCGACGATATGCTCACCACGGTGGTGCTGGCTGCGAAGTGCCCAAAGCTGGTCTCCCCCGCCATGAACACCGGGATGCTGGAGAACCCCATCACGCAGGACAACATCTCCACGCTGGAGCGCTACGGCTTCACGGTCATCCCCTCCGAGAGCGGCGTGCTGGCCTGCAAGGATGTGGGCAGCGGCCGCCTGCCGAAGGAGGACGTCCTGCTGGACTATATCTTCCGGGCCATTGCAAAGCCGAAGGATCTGGCCGGTCTGCGCATCGCTGTCACCGCCGGACCCACGCAGGAGCCGCTGGACCCTGTGCGTTACCTGACCAACCACTCCACCGGCAAGATGGGCTACGCCGTGGCCCGCGCCGCCGCGATGCGGGGCGCAGCCGTCACCCTCATCCACGGCCCCACGGCCCTGCAGCCGGTGCGGTTCACGGAGGATGTGCCCATCACGACGGCCCAGCAGATGTACGAGGCTGTGACGAGCCGCTTTGACGAGATGGACGTGCTGGTCATGGCCGCTGCCGTGGCCGACTACCGTCCCGCCGCCGTGGCCGACGACAAGATCAAGAAGAAGGACGGCGACCTCTCCATCGCCGTGGAGCGGACGCCCGACATCCTCGGCACCATCGGCCCCAAAAAGAAGGGACAGTTCCTCTGCGGCTTCTCGATGGAGACGCGGGATATGCTGGCCAACTCCTCGGCCAAGCTCGAGAAGAAGAACCTCGACATGGTGGTGGCCAACAACCTGAAGGTGGCCGGTGCCGGCTTCGGCGTGGACACCAACGTCGTCACCTTCATCACCCCGGACGGCGCACGGGAGCTGCCCCTGATGAGCAAGGACGATGTGGCAGACGCCATTCTGGACGAGATCTTAAAGCGCCGCCGATAAGCGGCTCTTTATCTGCCCAGCTGGAACTCGAAGGTGTAGGCCTCCTCGCCGTAATGCTCGTTGCCCACCCAGAGGACGGACTTGTCGGTAAGGTCATAGACCACGCTGTGGACGGTGTTGCTGTTGGAGTCGTCGTTGTCCCAGGTGCGGCGTCCCACCGAGGCCAGCAGGTCCATTGCGGCGTCCTTGTCCGCTACGATGCCGTCCGTCTCCCGCAGGGCTGCGGTGAGGTGCTCGTAGCGGTCGAGGCCCTTCCTCTCTGCGGTCGTGCCGTCGTAGTAGCCGGGGGTCTTGATGAAGTTGGTCACGACCTGCCAGTCGACGGAATCCGAGAGGGCGTCGGTGTCGTTCCAGAGGACGTTCAGCTGGCGCTGTGCGCCGTCGACGTCGTGGTCTGCGTCGGTGCCCACCCACTCGAGGATGGCGCTGCGGCCGGTGGAGTCGGCGACCATATAATGGAAGCAGCTGCTGGCCGAGTCATGAAGGTCGTACTGCTGGGCCAGCGCCACGGCGTCCTCTACCGAGTCCGCATAGTCGAGGATGAGGCGGAGCAGGGTGGTGGAGGTGATGTCGGGCCTGTCGGTCTGGGTATCGGTGGGCGTGCCCTTGCCCTCGCCCTGATAGGACATGAAGATGCCGCAGGCCACACCTGCGTCGTTGATGCCGTCCAGCGGCACATAGGGAGCCGCGAGGGTCAGGAACTTCTGGCCGATGGTCTCCACGTCCTTGTCCGCGTCGAGGCCGAGGAAGCTCAGGTCGATGGTGGAGTAGGAGGCATGGCGGCCCTCGCCGGGGTCCGTATAGACGATGGCCGTATTGGTGGCCGAGAAATCGTAGTTGCGGCCAAAGACCCGGTCGCCGCTCTGGGTGTCCGCTGTAAAGGCCGAGCAGGCGATGCTGCTGGTCTTGATGTGCATGGGAATGATGCCTTTGGTGATGCTCCGGGTGACGAAAGAGATCAGCTCCGCATCGTTGGATGCGCCGCCCTGCGACAGAAACTCATCGAAGAAGTAATCGCCCGAGAAGTTGATCTGGTAGACCGCGCCGTCGCGGTGGGCTTCGTCCCGGTCGGAGAGCTTTTGGAACGAGGCGAGGGTCGTCAGCTCGTTGTGCCAGAGGGCGAACACGGCGACGGCCAGCGCGATGACCAGTGCCGCCAGCGCGCAGGCGATGCGGCGCAGCAGCTTAGAAAGAGAGTTACGCTTCATGGAGACCTCCTGAAAAAGTCAAGAAATATAGATAAAATACTCGAACATTTTATCACGACTTTCGTCGTATTACAAGGCTTCTGGGGCAATAAGGGCGCGAAAAAGCAGGCACTGTGAACCAGCGCCTGCTTTTTTTGCGAGTGCGTTACCCAAACAGCTTTTTCGTGTTGTGCATATACACCGACAGCACCAGACCCACGCAGATATACAGCATGAGCACCGAGCTGCCGCCCGCCGAGTAGAAGGGCAGGGTGACACCGATGACGGGCAGGACCCGAAGGTTCATCCCCACATTGACGAAGATCTGGGCCATGAGCGCGCCGCCGATGCCCGCGCAGATGAAGGAACCCAGCATATCCTCGCTGCCTGCGCCGGTGGCGAAGGTCTTGATGATGATGGCCAGCAGGACGCCCAGCACCACGCAGCAGCCTACGAAGCCCGCCGCGTTGCCGATCCAGCAAAGGATGAAGTCGTTGTGGGCGTTGGGGACGCTGTAGTAGCGGCCCTCGAAAAAACCGTTGCCGAAGATGCCGCCCGAGCCGATGGCGATCTCGCCCCGCTGCTGCTGATAGATGATGTTCTTCCAGACCGTCTCACTGGGTGCCCAGCCTGTCTCATTGTTGGGGTCGATGACCGCGAGGATGCGGTACCACTGGTAGCCTTTGCCGATCTTGTCGCTGAAAAAGGCGAAGGCCACGGCCATCGCCGCCGCGAGGGCGGACGCCGCCCCGACGATATACTTCCAGCTCAGACCGGCTGCAAACAGCATACAGCAGCCGATGATGCCGTAGATGATGGCCGTACCGTCATCGCCCTGAATGTGGATGATGGCGATGGGCACAAAGAGGTGGAGCAGCAGCTTGCCCAGCTCCTTCGGCTCATTGAGCCGGCTGCGGACGTTGTTCAGGTGCATGGCAAAGGTGAGGATGAAGCTGATCTTCGCCAGCTCAGTGGGCTGGAAGGTGAAGCCGCCCAGCTTATACCACGAGTAGTTGTCGGTGTCGCCTGCGTTGTAGCCGATGGTCAGCGGGCCGATGCTCACGTTGCGGATGACCAGCGTGGGCAGCACGAGGCCCCACGTAAGGGCCACATGGACGGGCCAGACATTGACGAGGCTGCGGTAGTCGATGTTGGACAGGAGGATGGCCACCACGATGCCGATGGCGGCCGCGCCCGCCTGCACCATGGCCCGGCGGTAGTCGCCGACGCCGGTGATCTGGCCGGTCAGACCATCCACGGCGAAGCCGTTTCCCTGCTTTGCGGCCCACGATGCCAGTGCCAGCACGGCCATCCCGCTGCTGAACAGGCAGAGCAGAAGATAGACCTTGTCCGTCCGCTTCCAATATCGCTGAATGCTTTCCAAAAAAGCACCACCTTTCTGGTATCTCAAAAGCCCCGCCTCACAGCCGGGCGCAATATCCCTCTGCTTTATTATACAGCAGGCAGAGAGGGGGCGCAAGATGGCCGGTTGTGACAGCTTTGCAAAATCGGCGCAGAACGCTTGACAAAGGCAGACCGGGCCTCTACAATGAGACATACCGGGGCGGCAGATGGCCGCTGTCCGGCGTTCTTGGAGGAACAAATATTATATATGAAGGAACAACGCCATCGATTTTTGTGCGCGGTCTGCGCACTGGCACTGGTGCTGACGGCCGTTCTGGCCCCTGCTGCGTGGGCAGCCGAGGGGGCGGACGAGGCACAGGCTGAGGCAAAGACCACCCTCACTGCCGCCGATGCCGCCCAGATGCAGCAGGCGGACGCCGCTGTCACAGCCCTCACCGGCAGCGAAGAATACGAGCAGATGTCCCGGGAGCAGCGGCGCGCTGCGGCTCTGGATGAGCTGGACGGGCTGGCCCGGAAAGGGCTGGTGCGGCGCAGCTCCATCCGCACCGATGAGGAGAACGGCATCGTCAGCTTCACCTACAGCTGCGGCGTGCTGGGCGGCATCCTGTTCACCCCCGCCGACGAGCTGGAGGAGATGACCCTTGATGCCGGGGAGAACGGCCTGCGCCCCCCGCGCGGCCTCGCCGAGGCCTCCCCCTGTGCGGAGATGCCCCTGACGGAGGACGTCCGGGAGGCTGCAGCGGCCCGGCAGAACGCCCGGCAGAGCGACGAAAACGCCCTGCCCGACACCATTGGCCGCGCTGCCATTTACTACGCCTTTGACAACACGGTGAACAGCTCCCGCTTTCCCTATTATTCCTATATGCAGGGCTTCTGGGAGGGCATGGGCATCCGCACGACCATGAACACCCGGGTGACGCTGGCTGACCTGCGCCGGATGGACCGGTACGACCTGTGCATCCTGAGCGCCCACGGTGCCTATTACACCTACAGCTACGGTGCCCTCTGGAAGCGCACCCGCACCGAGCCCATCATCCTGCTGACGGAGGAGTCCACATTTTATAAGGACATCATCTACAGCTTCGAGCTGCTGTCCCACCGGGTCATCAAGATGAACGGCCTCTACTGCGCCACAGCGGATTTCTTCCGCAATGCTTACCGCGCTGGCCAGCTCAGCAGCACCATCGTCTACTCCGAGACCTGCGAGTTTCTGGGCGTCACGGGCAGCGTGGACGAGTCGATGGCCGAGGCTCTGCTGGCCGGCGGCGCACGGGCCGTGCTGGGCTATGTGAACAACGTCTACACCGTCTACTCCCGCAGTATGCTCTGGGACACCGTCAACCATCTCGGCATGGGAATGACCATCGGCGGGGCCGTGACCCACGCCAAGGACACCTACGGCGAGAACGACATCATCTGGTACACCGAGCAGGGCGGCCGCCGCCCCCACGCCGCAGCGGCCTATCTGGTGCTCTACGGCGACCCGAACGCCCGCCTGAACGTGCCGGCCAACTACTCGTTGGCCCAGCGTGCGGACGAGATCACCGTGGACGACATCCTCGGAGAAGTTCTGGATCGTGCCGCCTGAGCGTTGCACTTTTGATGAAAATCGTTTATACTAAGGGATGGCAGTGATATGCCATCCCTTTTTACATCGGAACATATGAGGTAGGATACCCATGTCTGAATTTATCACCCACTCCCGCGAGGAGACGGTGGCGCTGGGCGAGCGGCTGGCACAGCATCTTGCACCCGGCGCGCTCATCGCCTTCACCGGCGGGCTTGGCGCGGGCAAGACGGCCTTCTGTGAGGGTCTGGCCAAAGGCCTCGGCTGTACCGACCCGGTCAGCAGCCCCACCTTCGCCATCGTGAATTATTACCGAGGGCCGCGGCCCTTCGCGCACTTTGACCTATACCGCATCTCTACGGAGAACGACCTGTGCGCGGCCGGTTTCTACGACTATCTGGATGAGGGCGCTGTGGTGGCGGCAGAGTGGAGCGAGAACTTCGCCGACCTGCTGGCACTGGAAGACCCCATCCGCATCAACATCGAGCGTGTGGACGACACCACCCGCCGCATCACCATCGAGGGGGCAGAAGTATGAACATCTTAGCCGTGGATACGGCGGGCAAGACGCTGGGCGTGGCCCTGCTGCAGGATGACCGCCTGCTCTACGAATGCTATCTCGACGCGGGCATGACCCACAGCGAGACCCTGATGCCCCTCGTCGATCATTGCCTCAGCCTCTGCGGCATGGGCTGCGGGGACATCGACCTCTACGGCGTCAATGCAGGCCCCGGCAGCTTCACCGGGCTGCGCATCGGGCTGGCGGCGGTCAAGGGGCTGGCCTTCCCCCGGGAGACCCTCTGTGCCCCGGTGTCCACGCTGGAAGCGCTGGCAGCGGCCCACACCGGCAGCGGCACCGTGCTCTGTGCGCTGGACGCCCGCCGCGCGCAGGTATACAGCGCCGCCTTTGACCTCGAGACCCATGAGCGCCTGCTGGACGACGACGCCCGGGCCGTGGCAGACCTTGCAGAGTTCGTAGAAAATTGCAAAAAGCCCCTGTTTTTTGTTGGTGATGGCGCGGCTCTGTGCTATAATAAATACAGCGGCGTCCCGGGCGTGCTCTGCGTGCCCCCGGCCCTCCGCAATGGCCGCGCCGCTGCGGTGGCCTATGTGGCAAAGCAGATGGCCCAGCGGGGCGAAGCCGTCCTGCCCGAGGCCCTGCTGCCGGACTACCACCGGCTGAGTCAGGCCGAGCGGGAGCGGGCCGAGCGTCTGGCCGCAGAGGCCGCCCGTACCGAAACACCCGAAGATACTGCAAAGGGAAAGGATTGACACCAATGGCAAAACCCATCGCACTTGCCGCCGACCACGGCGGATTTGAACTGAAAGAGGCCGTCAAGGCACATCTGGACGAGCTGGGGCTGGAATACATCGATTTCGGCACCCACAGCACCGCCAGCGTGGACTACCCCGACATGGCCCTGCCCGCCTGCGACGCTGTGGTGAGCGGCCAGTGCAGCAAGGCGCTGCTCTTCTGCGGCACCGGCGTGGGCATCAGCATGGCGGCCAACAAGGTCAAGGGCATCCGCGCCTGCTGCTGCTCTGACAGCTTCAGCTGTGAGTATACCCGCCGCCACAACGACGCCAATGCCCTGTGCATGGGCGGCCGCGTCGTCGGCCCCGGCCTCGCCTGCCAGCTGGTAGACCTCTTCCTCAACACCGAGTTCGAGGGCGGCCGCCACGAAAAGCGCATCGCCAAGCTGATGGCCATTGAAAACCGTTAACCTCTCCGTCCCGGCCTTGTCGAGCGCGAGCGAGACTGAGAGGTTATCCCTTCGTGTTCCATATTTTTATTCACAATATAAGGAGCGTGTATTATGACCCCTATGATCGTTGAGCATCCGCTGCTGCAGCACAAACTGAGCATTCTACGCAACAAGCAGACCGGCACCAAGGAGTTCCGTGACCTCGTGGGCGAGATCGCAACCCTGCTGTGCTACGAGGCTACCCGTGACCTGCCTCTGGAAGAGGTGGAGATCGAAACTCCCATCACGATGGCAAAGACCAAGGTCCTCGCAGGCCGCAAGCTGGCTCTGGTGCCCATCCTCCGCGCCGGCATGGGTATGCTGGACGGTATGCTGACCCTGCTGCCCGCTGCAAAGGTGGGCTTCATCGGCCTCTACCGCGACGAGACCACCCTGCAGCCCGTGGAGTACTTCTGCAAGCTGCCGCAGGACATCGCCGAGCGCGACGTTCTGGTGCTTGACCCGATGCTGGCGACCGGCGGCAGCGCCATCGACGCCATCACCCAGATCAAGAAGCACGGCGCAAAGCGCATCAAGTTCATCGGCCTCATCGCTGCTCCCGAAGGCATCAAGGCCCTGCACGAGGCACACCCCGATGTGGACATCTACCTCGGCGCACAGGACGACCACCTGAACGAGAATGGCTACATCGTCCCCGGTCTGGGCGACGCAGGCGACCGTATCTACGGCACCAAGTAAGCTGGAATATCATAGCAGACCAAAGCGCCCTGCCGGGTCATCGGCAGGGCGCTTTTTCTGTAGCTGTCTGGTTCTACGGCGTGCTTACTTCAGCACTGCGCCGAGGTTTGCACTGGTGACCATGCGGGCGTAGCGGGACAGCCAGCCGGTCTTGATGTTGGGTTCGGGGGCGACGTACTTGGCCTTGCGCTCGGCCAGCACCTCATCCGAAACCTCCAGCGTGATGCTGGCGTTGGGGATGTCGATGTGGATGGTATCGCCCTCCTCGATGAGGCCGATGGGGCCACCGGAAGCGGCCTCCGGGCTGACGTGGCCGATGGCCGCGCCGCGGGAAGCGCCAGAGAAGCGGCCGTCGGTGATGAGGGCCACGGTCTTGTCCAGTTTCATGCCGGCCAGCGCGGAGGTGGGATTCAGCATCTCACGCATACCGGGGCCGCCCTTGGGGCCTTCGTAGCGGATGACCACCACGTCGCCCGGGACGATCTTGCCCGCATAGATGGCGGCGATGGCCGTCTCCTCGCTGTTGAAGACGCGGGCCGGGCCGGAGTGCTCCTGCATCTCGGGGGCGACGGCGCTGCGCTTGACGACGCAGCCGTCGGGGGCGATGTTGCCCCAGAGGATCTGCAGGCCGCCGGTCGGGGAATACGGATCCTCGATGGGACGGATGGCCTTGTCGTTCAGGATATGAGCGCCCTTGATGTTCTCACCGAGGGTCTTACCGGTGACGGTGGGGACATCGAGGTCCAGCAGGCCCTTCTTGGCCAGCTCAGCCTGCACGGCGGGGATGCCGCCAGCGGCGTAGAGGTCGGGCATATGGGTGGGGCCTGCGGGGGCCAGATGGCAGAGGTTCGGGGTCTTGGCGCTGATCTCATTGAAGAGCTTCAGGTCGATGGGCACACCGGCCTCGTAGGCGATGGCCAGCAGGTGGAGGACGGTGTTGGTGGAGCAGCCCAGTGCCATATCGCAGGTCAGCGCGTTGCGGATGGAGCGCTCGTTGATGATCTGGCGGGCGGTGATGCCCTTCTTCACCATCTCCATGATGGCCATACCGGCGTGCTTTGCCAGCTGGAGGCGCTTGGAGTAGACGGCGGGGATGGTGCCGTTGCCGGGCAGGGCGATGCCGATGGCCTCGCACAGGCAGTTCATGCTGTTGGCGGTGTACATACCGGAGCAGCTGCCGCAGCTGGGGCAGCAGTTGCAGGTGCAGTCTTCCAGCTGCTCGTCGGAGATCATGCCGGCCTTATAGGCACCGACGGCCTCGAACATCTTGGAGAGGCTGACCTCCTCGCCGCCGTAGGTGCCGGCCAGCATGGGGCCGCCGGAGCAGACCACGGCGGGCACATCCATCCGGACGGCGGCCATGACCATGCCGGGGACGATCTTATCGCAGTTGGGCACCAGCACCAGACCGTCCAGCTGATGGGCCATCAGCATGGTCTCCACGCTGTCGCAGATCAGCTCGCGGGAGGCGAGGCTGTACTTCATGCCCACATGGCCCATGGCGATGCCGTCGCAGACGCCGATGGCCGGGATGAGGATGGGGGTGCCGCCTGCCATCTGGACACCGGCCTTGACGGCCTCGGCGACCTTATCCAGATTCATGTGGCCGGGGACGATCTCGCTGTAGGCGCTCACCACGCCGATGAGGGGGCGGTCCAGCTCTTCCGGGGTGTAGCCCAAAGCGTAAAACAGGCTGCGGTTGGGCGCGCGCTCCGAGCCTTTGGTCACGTTGTCACTTCTCATTTTATCCTCCTGATGCAAAAAGCGCCAGAATCAGCAGCTTTTCTGCTAAAACCGACGCTCAAAAACTCAACCTCTCAGTCTGCTTCGCAGACAGCTTCCCTACCGAGGGGAGCCTCTGGCGAAGAGATGAGGCTTTACGATATGCCAAGGCCTCCCCTCGCTAGGGGAGGTGGCAGCGCGTCAGCGCTGACGGAGAGGTTTTGCTGATTTTCTTACTTCTTCAGCCAGCTCATCATGCTGCGCAGCTCTGCGCCCACCTTCTCGATGGGATGCTCGGCCTCCATGCGGCGCTGAGCGAGGAAGTGAACCTTGCGGCCGCCGTTGGGGCTCATCTCGGTCAGGAACTCGGAAGCGAAGGTGCCGTCCTGGATCTCGGTCAGGACCTTCTTCATCTCCTTGCGGGTCTCGGCGGTGATGAGGCGCTTGCCGGTGCGGTAGTCGCCGTACTCTGCGGTGTTGGAGATGGAGTAGCGCATCTTGGAGAAGCCGCCCTCGTTGATGAGGTCAACGATCAGCTTCATCTCGTGGCAGGTCTCGAAGTAGGCCATCTCAGGCTCGTAGCCAGCCTCGACCAGCGTGTCGAAGCCTGCGTGGATCAGCTCGCAGACGCCGCCGCAGAGCACTGCCTGCTCGCCGAACAGGTCGGTCTCGGTCTCCTCCTTGAAGGTGGTCTCGAGGATGCCTGCGCGGCCGGCACCGATGCCGGAAGCGTATGCCAGAGCGATGTCCTTTGCCTTACCGGTGAAGTCCTGCTCGACGCAGATCAGAGAGGGGCAGCCCTCACCCTCGGTGTACAGGCGGCGGACGATGTGGCCGGGGCCTTTGGGAGCGATCATAATGACATCGACGTTCTTCGGAGCGGTGATGGTCTTGAAGTGGATGTTGAAACCGTGTGCGAAGGCCAGAGCCTTGCCCTCGGTCATGTAAGGAGCGACCTGCTTGTTGTAGATGTCAGCGCACAGCTCATCGGGGACCAGCATCATGACGACGTCGCCTGCCTTGGCAGCCTCCTCGACCTCCATGACCTTGAAGTTCTCGTGCGTTGCTGCGAACTCCGAAGCCTTTTCCCAGTGAGCGGAACCCTTGCGCAGACCGACGACGACGTTGACGCCGCTCTCGGCGAGGTTCTCGGAATGAGCGTGGCCCTGACTGCCGAAGCCGATGACAGCAACGGTCTTGCCGTCCAGCACGCCGAGGTTGCAGTCGGAATCGTAGTATTTCTTGATCGCCATGATAGTGTTCTCCTTTTGATGTCGTTATTTCAGTGTAGGATAAATGTAAGCATCGTATATTTTTCGCTCACTGGGGAGCGGAAAAGCTGAGACAACCTCTCAGTCTCGCATTCGCTCGACAGCTCCCCTACCGAGGGGAGCCTCTGGCGAAGAGGCGAAGCTTTCCGGAATGCCAAAGCCTCTCCTCGATAGGAGAGGTGGCAGCGCGTCAGCGCTGACGGAGAGGTTTAATGGCACCGCGTGCCCGGCAGAGGGAACTGCGCGGCCCGGACTTCCTGCGAGGGCTTCTGCATATGCTGATGCATCCCGCCCCGCTCGAGGGCGGTGACGCCGGTGCGGCACTGCTCGAGGATCTGGTAGTCGGTCATGAGCTTCAGGAAGGCGTCGATCTTCTCAGGGCGGCCCGTCAGCTCAAAGACCATGCTGTCCGGCGACAGGTCGATGATCTTTGCCTTATAGATACCGGCGATCTCCCGCAGCTCGGCGCGGTTGGTGACGTTCGCCACGACCTTGAGCAGGAGCAGCTCCCGCTCGAGGGCGGTGGACTCGTTGAGCACGAAGACCTGACGAGTGACTTCCAGCCGCTCGGTCTGGAGGATGAGCTGCTGCAGCTCCTTCTCCGTGCCCGAGACGGATACGGTGATGCGGCTGACCGTGGGGTCGTTGGTGGCCGAGACGGTCAGACTGTCGATGTTGAAGCCTCTGCGGCAGAACAGGTTGGACACCCGGGCCAGAACGCCGCTCTGGTTGTCCACCAGCAGGCTGATGACCCTGCGCTGATTGGATTCCATGTCGCTGTGTCCTCCTTATTTCATGATGATGTCGTTGATGTCGCCGCCGCCGGGGATCATGGGCAGGACTTTTTCGTCCTTGTCGATCATGCACTCGATCCATGTCGGCCCCTTCTGCTTGAGGGCGTCGGCGAAAGCCTCCTGAAACTGGGCGAGGTTCTCGCAGTGGTAGCCCTTGAGGCCGAAGCCCTCGGCCAGCTTGACGAAGTTGGTCTTTCGGTGGGGGTCGGTCTGGGAAAAGCGCTTACCGTAGAAAGCGGTCTGCCACTGGCGCACCATGCCGAGCACCTGATTGTTGAAAATGACGGTGATGATGGGCAGCTCGTAGCTGACGGCAGTGCAGGCCTCGTTGAGGTTCATATGGAAGGAGCCGTCGCCGGTGAACATGACCACCCGCTGGTCACGGCCCAGTGCCATCTGTGCGCCGATGGCTGCACCGTAGCCGAAGCCCATGGTGCCCAGACCGCCGCTGGTGATGAAGCCGCGGCTCTTGGCGTGGCGGATATACTGTGCTGCCCACATCTGGTGCTGGCCCACGTCGGTGACGTAGACGGCCTCGGGGCCGCACTGGTTGCAGACCTCGCCGATGACCTGATGGGGCATCAGTCGGGAGGCGTCGGACACCGGGTGGTAATCCTGCGCCTGCCACTCGTGGATCATCCTCATCCAGTCGGGGTGCTTTTTCTCTTCCACCAGCGGCAGCATGGCGTTCAGCACATAGGCGGCATCGCCCACGATGGACAGGTCCACGTCCACGTTTTTGCCCAGCTCGCTGGCGTCGATGTCGATCTGGATGATGGTCGCATTCTTAGCAAAGGTCTTGGGGTTCAGGGCCACACGGTCCGAGAAGCGGGTGCCCACCGCGATGAGGACGTCACAGTCCGCCACGGCCCGGTTCGAGGTGTAGCAGCCGTGCATACCCACCATGCCGATGTTCATCGGGTCGCCGTAGGGCACGACGCCTGCGGCCATCAGGGTATGGGTGGCGGGGATCTCCGCTTTTTTCAGCAGATCCCGCAGGGGCTGGCAGCTGGCCGCCGAGCGGACGCCGCCGCCGAAGTAGACCAGAGGCCGCTGGGCACCGTTGATGATGTCTGCCGCCCACTTGACCTGCTGCTCGTCGAATGTGACCACCGTGCGGATGGGTTCGGGCTTTTTCGGGGTGAACTCACACACCGCAGCGGTAATGTCCTTCGGGATGTCCACCAGCACCGGGCCTTTGCGGCCGCTCTGAGCGATGCGGAAGGCCGCGCGCATAGTGTCGGCGAGGTCTTCGACCCGGCGCACCGTGAAGTTGTGCTTGGTGATGGGCATCGTAATGCCCTCGATATAGGCCTCCTGAAAGCTGTCGCTGCCCAGACCCGCCGTGGTCACGTTGCCGGTGAAGGCCACCATCGGCACCGAGTCCATGTAAGCGGTGGCGATGCCGGTGACGAGGTTCGTTGCGCCCGGGCCGCTGGTGGCCAGCACCACGCCGGTACGGCCCGTTGCGCGGGCGTAGCCGTCCGCCGCGTGGGAGGCGCCCTGCTCGTGGGCCGTCAGCACATGGGTGATGCGGTCGGTATTTCTGTACAGCTCGTCGTAGAGGTTCAGCACTGCGCCGCCGGGGTAGCCGAAGATGGTGTCCACCCCCTGCTCACAGAGCACCTCCACAAAGATTTGAGAACCGTTCAACTGCATGGTGAGTTTCTCCTGTTCCGTTCCAATTTCCACTTTACACACTTTTTCCCAACACGCTCAGAAGCTGTTTCCGTGAGCAGGGTACGCCGGACGACGAGGGAGCTTGCCCGTGCAGCGCCTAAGAAAACGGCTTCTCCAGGGGCAGCACCTGATAAATAAAAGGTCTCTGTCCCCTTATCCAAGAGACAAAGACCCGGAATGAATCCAAAAGCTCTCTGCGGTACCACTCTCGTTGACGCAACTGCGCCCTCTCACGGACTTCCATCAAAGCCCTGCACGCTAACGGCTGCCACCGGCGCTGCTTAGCAGACGTCCCATAAATCGTCCTTCAGCAGGCTGCTCCGGGAGGATTTCGCGCATGGTCTGCCTGCTGCCTTGCATCCCCCGGCAGCTCTCTGAAAAGCAGGTGTCCTGCGTTACTTTTTCCCATCTGTGCATTTGTTGGGTCAATTATACTATAAATCGGGCCGTTGTCAATCGACGATTTGTAACGTGAATCACGGCAAAGATGAAGATAATTAAACACCATCTTGCACAGGGACTTACATCGCTGTATACTTTGGGAGTACGCGCTTAATTTTCAGGCTGCGGCCTGCACGCGAGCAAAAGCCTCTCCCCTTGGGAGAGGTGTCACCAAAGGTGACGGAGAGGGCAAGGTCGCTCGCCGAGAGGCATAGACGCAGCGATAGCATCGCTCTGACAAAAGCCGCTTTCGATCGCTGTGCAGCGGCTCTATCGTGCAAAGCCTGCCCTCTCAGGCGCTCCCGCGCCAGCTCTCCCAAAGGGAGAGCCTTGCCACATTTCAAGAGACTGTATAACAAAAGAGGATACATTATGAATCTTAACGAATGGAACGCCCGTCTCCACGGGCTGGTCATCTTCCGCACACTGCTGGACGATGACGTCATTGCAAAGCTCGTAGACCTCACTGACCGGATGGCGGCAGCCCCCCGGAGCACAGGGGCAGTATGCGGTGCTGCAGCCTCCTTTGAATCCGCCCTCTTCGAGCACACCACCAACTTCGGCGAATATCTCTCCGCCGCCGTCCTCGAAGCCGAAACGGTCTGCGTCCGGCAGGCAGCGGTGAGCAAGGTGCCGCCCGTCCTTCAGAAGGCGCTGGACGGTGAGCTGGACTTTTTGCAGCAGCTGTGCGGCCTGACGCTGGACGGTCTGCTGGAAGCTGCCGACGCCGCCGACACGCTGCCTTTCCTGCCCCGGTGGGAGACGAAGGACATCGACCTCCGCGCCGCCTACGCCCAGCGGATGAGCGAGGTAGGCAAAAAGGGCTATGGGATGTTCGCCAAGCACCACGTCTTTACCGTTGAGAACGGACAACTGGTGCCAGTGCACTACCCCGACCCCCAGCGCCTCGACGAGCTGCCGGGCTATGAGCAGGAGCGGGAGAAGGTCATCGCCAACACCCGCGCCCTGTTGGCCGGAATGCCCGCCAACAATGTGCTGCTCTACGGCGACGCCGGTACCGGAAAGTCCAGCACCGTCAAGGCCATCGCCAACGAGTTTGCCGCCGACGGCCTGCGGCTGGTGGAGGTCAAGAAAAATCAGCTCTACCAGATCCCCGACCTGATGGACAAGCTGGCCGCGAACCCGCTGAAGTTCGTCCTCTTCATCGACGACCTGAGCTTCACGGCCAACGACGATAACTTCGCGGCCCTGAAAGCCATCCTCGAGGGCAGCGTAGGCGGACGGGCCAAAAACATCGCCGTCTACGCCACCTCCAACCGCCGCCACCTCATCAAGGAAACACTCTCCGACCGCTCGGGTGACGACATCCACGAGGCCGACACCCGTCAGGAGCTGATGAGCCTCTCGGCCCGCTTCGGCCTCACCGTCACCTTCCAGCGGCCCGAAAAAGCCCGCTTCGAAGTCATCCTCACCGAGCTGGCCAAGCAGCACGGCATCGAGATGCCCCACGACCAGCTGCTGACCAAGGCCGAGGCCTTCGCCATCCGGGCCGGAGGCCGCAGCCCCCGCGTCGCCAAGCAGTTCATCGAGCAGTGCGCCGCCGGTGTGCAGAAATAACGCTGCTGTCCTCTCTCAAATTTTGGAGAGTTCATTCATGGAATCCCTCTGGACGCACTCCCTGTACAGCTTCCGGAGCACGCCCTCCGCATTTTGGAGGAAATCGGCGGTCTCGTACTGCGCGAAGACCCATCCCTTGTCCGAAACAAGGATCTTTCCTCCCTCGAAGCGCACCGCGAAATCCCGGAACGCAAAGCCAAGGTCGTTGTCTGCCTCGTTGATGGAGGTGTCGGCGAGCGCTTGTCTCAGGTTCAGACAGAGCCGGTATTCCTCTTGCGAGCGAAGCCAGAGTTCCGGCGTTTCTGCACTGTGTTCCAGCTGGAACCGACTGGTGAGGCCTTTTACAAAGCAGCTCTCCCGTGCCGCAATGGGCCGGTTCAGCCGCTTCCATTCCCGGATCTCAAAGCGATAATAAAGGTTCTGCTCTGTCCCCTTCCGTGCCCGAAGCTCCGTGATGTCGCCCCGGCAGACCGGGCTGCACTTCGTGACCTCGCCGTAGTTCTGGACGCCTGCCTGCGGGCCGAATACATATTGGGACTGGTAAAGGGCGACAATGCGGACCGAAAAGGCTTCGTCTCCCAGATGCTCCGCCGGGATATAATAGAACCGGTGCCTCCGGCATATATCCAGCTGCTGCGGGCTGCGCACCGTCCCGACCAGCACATCCCGCACCGCCCAGTCCACCGCGTTCAGCTTTGCTTCCAGTCGCTCCGAATGTAGGTCCATCCGCTGCCGCCTCCTCTCGTGAGCGCCCAGCGCCCACATCCGACATCCCATAAATCAGTTTCATTATAGCATATCCTCCCTCTCCTTTTGGAGGATTCCATGCCCGCAGTTCAATTTTATCACCCTGCACAAAATTCCGCGATAAAATTTTACGTCTTCACTCTTTCGGGGCAGCACCGCCTGATCTCAAACAAGAAAAACGCAGCGGCATTCCATTCCATGCCGCTGCGTTTTCCATTCAACAAATTCTGATAAATAAAAAATCCGATGTCGAATGACAACGGATGTTTGGTGGAGCATTGTCCACGGCACTCGAACCCAACACTTCCTCACGGGTGACCGTTTTGGCATCATCCGTGAAGTTGA
>NZ_JAJEQL010000017.1:0-46930 GCF_020687345.1 Faecalibacterium butyricigenerans | reverse complement strand
TATAAACATCGCACCCTGCGTTCAGAAACTTCTGCGGGATGTCCGTCATGGGTTCACCGTCAAAATTCTGGTTCCATCTTTGCTGCATCGTCCACCTCACAGTTCTGGCGCAGAACGTGCAGACGATTTTGGCGCAGACGTATTGCTTGCCAGTTCTGCCAGCTTTTCCAGTGTGGAAGGGCGATGGTCTGTACTCAGTTCCTCGGCTTCCGCAACTTTGTCCATGACGGCATCGTAGTCCTGCAACAGCCGCCGCCCCTTTTCCATGTGGTGCGCTTCCAGAATCTGCTCACGGGCTTCCTGAATGGTCAGTTCCGGGGCATTCAGCTGCCCGCCGTCCATCACAGAATAATCGCTGTGGTAAATGGTGTAGTCCCATCCATCCTCACAGGACTGGATGGAAAGGTAGCCTTTGCCGCCCAGTTCCCATGCAGCCTGCTCGTCCTGTGTCTGAATCTCCGGGTAGAAGTCTGCATGGTTTCGTTCCATGGGGTCTCCGGCACTGACCATCATGCCATTGCCCAGATAAATCCCGGTATGGCTCATGCCGGGGGTGTCGTAGGTTCCTTTGAAAAAGACCAGATCTCCGGGCTTTGCTTCGGCTTCGCTGATGTGCTGGCTCTTGTTCCACAGACCGTTGGCGGTCGTTCTGCCCACGTTATATCCGTTCTGGTTATACACCCAGCAGACATAGCCGGAGCAGTCAAAGCCGGTTTCCGGGGTGGAGCCGCCCCACACATAGGGTGTGCCCACATACTTTTGGGCTTCCTTGTAGATGGCGGCAAACTCGCTGTCAGTCAGGGCTTCTGCCGGAACCTGATAGTCGATGCCCGGTGTGCCGGAGCCATCGGAACCACCGGGCGGCAGACCGCCGTTAAATAGATAAGGCCGACCACCCAGTGTGTCCTGAAAGATCTCGTACCGTTTCCATTGGTCGGCATTCAATTCTTCCCGGATAACGACTTCCAGTCCTTTGTTCACCAATTTGGTGTGGAAGATTTTGTACTCGTAGGGCACCTGCGTGGGAACCGGGATTCCTGCCGGGCTGATGACCCAGACGGTCTTATACCGTATCTGCACCTCTACCCATGTGGTCAGCTTGTACTGTTTTTTGAAGGTTTCCTTCAGCTTGCCCTGCACCTCCGACCGGGTGTAATCGTCATACAAGGTGGTCAGGAACGAGGTCAGCTGCCACGGGTCATGCTCGATGGAATCAAGGTGATACTGGTACTCATTGTAGCCGGGGTGGTTGGTAGGGGTGCGTTTGATTTTTTTATCCAGTTCCTTTTCCAGCTTCTTGTAGTCCTGTTCTGCGCCCCGGATGTCCCTGTCCTCGGCAGAGTACATGGTCTGCCCGGACACCTGTGTGCCGCTACCAAATAAGATGCCACAGGAGGAAAAGCCAGACATGGCTTCTAAAAAATCCCGCTGTTGGCTTTCGTCCAGATAGGACAGTTCCACAGCGGGATTAAAGGAGATCTTTTTTTCGTCTACCATGTCCAGCAGTTCGGGGATAAGGTTGGTCAGACGGATGAAGCGGCGAATAGTATCTTTACTTACCCCAGCATCATCGCCAACTTTTTCGACGGACAACTTCTGCGCAACTTGCGTAGAAGTTAAATCTGACCTAGCACCTTGATTTTTTATTGCGTCCAGCTTCATTTTGTAGGCAAAAGCCCGTTCACTGGGCAGGATGTGCTCACGCTGCAAATTGGAATCCACCATCAATATCACAGCGGCATCGTCCGACATCTGCCGCACAATGACCGGCAGGGTGTCCAGCCCGGCAAGTTTAGCCGCATACTGACGGCGGTGCCCGGAGATGATCTCGTAGCCGTCACCGTCCGGGCGAGGGCGGGCAATCAGCGGAGCCAGCACACCGTACTGTGCAATGCTCTCCACCGTCCGGGTCATGGCTTCATCGTCCAACACCTTGAAGGGGTGGTTGGTGAAGGGGTGCAGCGCATCAATAGGAATCTGCTGCACCTGTTCCCGCTGTTCATCCTGTCGGTTTTCCTCGGTAGAAAACAGGTCATCTAGCCCTTTCAGAGCTAAGTTTCCGCTGTCGATCGGCATCCGCCAACACCTCCTTTGCAAGAGATTGGTAGGCTTCTGCCGCCTTGCCTTTGGGGTCGTGCTTGAAAATGCTTTTGCCTGCCGCACTGGTTTCAGCCGCACGGACTGACCGTGGGATAGTCGGCTCAAACACCTTCAAGTGCTTTCCGTATGCCTGACGAATCAGATTGCTGATCTGCTTTCCGTAATTGGTGCGGCTGTCGGTCATGGTCAGCAGAATGCCCTCGATTTTCAATTTCGGGTTGATCTGCCGCCGGACCTTCTGCACGGTCTGCAAAAGTTGCTCCAAGCCTTTTGCAGACAGGTACTGTGCCTGCACAGGAATCAGAGCAGCGTCTGCCGCCGCCAGTGCGTTAATCGTCAGCATCCCCAGCGAGGGCATACAATCCAGCAGAATAAAATCGTACTCCCGTTTGGCACCATCCAGCACCTGTTTCAGCATCTTTTCCCGGTTCATGCTGTTTACGAGGGCAACCTCCAGCCCTGCCAGTTCGATGTTGGCAGGGATCAGGTCAACGCCCTCTGCGTGGTTCAGAATGCCCTCGCCGGGCTGGATGGGCTGGTCGTTCATGGCTTTCTGCATCAGGGTAGAGAGGGTGGTGGGCAGTTCATCGGGCTGCTGCCAGCCCATACTGATGGCAATGTCCGCATGGCGGGCAAATATAAATCTGCACGCAGTGCACACGACTAGCCATAGGAGTGAAGCGACTATGGTCAAGCTGCCCTGCGGGTCAGCGTCCACCAGTAGGACCTTCTTGCCCTCCATCGCCAGCCCGATGCCCAGATTTTCACAGGTGGTGCTTTTCCCTACACCGCCTTTTTGATTGGTGACTGCGATAATCGTAGCTTTCTGTGCGATAACATCACCCCGCCTTCGGTGAACCACGCGCAAAGTCGTGGTTCGTCTTGTTCTGATAGTAGAGGTTCATGGTGGTGGGCGCATTGTAGAGCATCGCCAGCAGATACTGCTTCATGTTCCGCACCGGTGCAGTGTTTTCTGCAAGAGAATCCAGCACAAAACGGATGTGGTCGGCATTCAGCTTTTTCAGCCGACTGCGTACCACCTCGGTGGGCTTGTCATCTCCGGCAATCCGCAACATCTTGCGTTTGGTGGAACAGGTATCCACAAGCAAGTCTACGATCTGATAGATGGTGTCCTCATCGTCCGGGCAGAGCCGGAGCAGGAGGTCAACCTCTAACACCTGATAAAAATAATCCTCAAGCTGCTCCCGGATGCCCCCGGAATAGATAGGGTCAGGATCGTTCCGCTCTGTCTTATTCTTATCAGTCTTATTTGCTTGCGGTTTTGGCTGCACCAGAATTGCGCTTTCGGCAGCACAAGAATTGCTGTTTGGGCAATTCTGTACTTGCGCTTTTGGCAAGCCAGAGGAAAAGTCCTTGACGTAGATCAGGCTGGGTCTGCCCAGACCACGGCGCTTGCGCTCGATGAGGTCCATGTCCTCCAATTCCCGGAACAGCTTGACCGCCTTGTGTTCGGCGCAGCAGAGGGATTCCTGCACCTCCCGGACAGTGTAGATGATATACACCCGACCTTGCTCGTCCAGCCAGCCGTTCTTTACAGACAGGCTCATGCGGTCCAGCAGGATGCCGTACAGTGTCCGGGCATCTGTGGAGAGCTGCCGGAAACGGCAGTCTTGGAACAGTGCCTTGGGGATGCGGAAATAGGAGAACAATTCGCCCGACTGACCATAGAAGTAGTCCAGCATCATTTGGTGTGTCCTCGGATTTTCAACTGTAGGGGTGTATTCATGTGGAAAACTATCCCTCCGAAATGAATGAAAAACAGGTTGACATTCACCAGAAAAAACGCTTACAATGATGATAATAAAAGTGTCAACCGATGTAACAGGAGAAGATGCTTATATGCTTAATGTTTTTTACGGTGATATGCCGAACGTGATCTACAACACCGCTGTTTATTTTAAGAACACTTATGCAGAGGAGTGGATCACGGCTCCGCTTACTCGTGAGATGATACAAGACGTAGACCATTCCACTGTACTGGACAGCGGTGTGATTGATAGTCCGGTGCTGGGGAAGATTCCCCCGGTGCAGTTGTCGGGCGGAGTAAAGACCCTGATTTTGATAGCCAACGAGCCGGAAAAGGTGTTCAACGCTTCGACCTGTGGAGATAACTGTGCCAAATGGCTGTTAAAAATCGCTGAAAATCGGGATGTTACCATCAACCTTCGGCATCTCATGGATTTTGGAAATGGAACATTTACTATCCGCATCCTGAACACCAATCAGATCGTTCACTCCATGCGGGAACTTGTCCCCGTTGCAGGACTTTATGTGTGAGGATTTTTTATGACAGGAGCATATCGGGTCGTTGTACAAAACCGAAAAATCAAGTTCGATTTTGAAATACGCCGGAACATCACGATCTTGCGTGGAGATAGTGCCACAGGAAAAACAACGCTCGTGGAGATGATTCGGGAATACGAGGAACTAGGCCCGGACAGTGGAATAGAACTGCAATGCGAGAAGGATTGCGTTGTTCTTTCCGGGCGGCAGTGGGAAAAACAGCTTTCCGACCTTTCGCAGAGTATCGTTTTTATTGATGAAGGGAATGCTTTTACTGCTTCAAAGGAATTTGCCGCAGCGATTCAGAAAACAGACAACTACTATGTGCTCGTCACGCGGGAAGGACTTGAAACATTACCGTATAGCGTAACGGAAATTTACGGCATCCGGGCATCCAAACACTTCGGAGACTTGAAACAGACCTACAATGAGTTTTTCCGAATTTACGGAAAGCCGATGGGGTTGGAGAAACTAAAACCAGTGGCAATCATTACAGAGGATTCCAATTCGGGGTTCCAGTTTTTTCAGGCTGTTTGCGCCGAAAACGGAATTTTCTGCGAATCTGCTGGTGGAAAGTCCAACATTTTCAAAATGCTGTCCGACCGTGCAGGGGAGAATATTCTGGTGGTTGCAGACGGTGCGGCATTTGGTTCGCAGATGGAGCGCATTATGCAACTGCTTGCCCTCCAGCCGGATTCTCATATTTACCTGCCAGAATCGTTTGAATGGTTGATTCTTCGCTCTGGATTGCTCGAAGACACAGAGGTCGATGAAATTCTGAAATCGCCGGAAAATCATGTGGAAAGCCAGCAGTATTTCAGTTGGGAGCGATATTTTACGGCTGTGCTGATGCAAAAGACCGCTGACAGCTATCTGAAATATACGAAGTCAAAACTGAATCCTGTGTATTTACAGGAGCATGAAAAGAAAGCGATTCTTTCGGAGATGTCCCACATCCAGCTCGACAAGAAAGACATATAAATCCCTACTAAGCAAACAGGACTGCTTCACACACATTGTACTGTGGAGCAGTCCTGTTCGTTTAATATGTAATTGTCATTGCACCTTCATGGCAGTCCTGTGCATAGGTGCGGAGCAAATCGAGGTGCTTTGAGGATTTTCGGACGATAGCCGTTGCACGGTCGCCGGACATAAACTCAACGACCGCAAGGCGCGGAATCGTCAATGTGCCACGAATTTTGAAGCCCACAAGGATCTTCTGATTGCACCATCGCTGGATGCTTTGTGCAGAGTAGCCCGTCAGCTCCGAAACTACCGGGGTGGTCAGCAGATCATCATATCCAACCGTGAGATTTTCCCATAGGGTATACAGCCCTGTTTTTTCTGGCTCTGTAAAATCGAAGCGGATGATCTCTGTGACAGGCTTGTCCGGGTGCCGCTTGGGGCAGCCATTCTTTCCGATATAAAAGCCCGTTGGCACTTTATACTTTTCGGGGTTATCTTCGCGGTCACACAGGTAGGTGATCACGTCGTGGGTCGCAATATGGTATTTGCGTGTTTTCTTTCCTGTATTGGTACACGGAACGAGACCGGAATCCAGAAGATACTTTGCGTGTTGCTTGTTGATGCGGGCAACACGGTAGAACTGGTCTTTCGTCATTCCGTTGGGATATTCTTCGAGTATTTTATAGCACTCTAACAGAGTCCTCATATTCATCCATCCTTTGCTGCTTTGATTTTGTCAGCGTCAGAAGCAACATACTGTATGGATGGATCATGGCTCCCGGAATCTCTCTCGCCCGTTCTCTCCAACGGGCGTAAAATCTCTCCCGATTCTCTCCAAAAGGCAGATTTTTCTGCGTTTTGGAAAGTGGGTTCAAATCCGCATGGAGCCTAGTGATTTTGGATTTTGATGAAATTTTAAGCGTAAATTCGATGGTTCGTATCTTCTGGAAAAGTCGGCTAATTACCTCTGTCTTCCACCAAGTACCGTGAAGCAGGAAAAACTCGAAATCGTTTTGTCCTTAATCGGGCACGTGGGTTCGAATCCCACCATCTCCGCCAGAAGTCGCAGATTCAAACGAATCTGCGACTTTTTCTTTTGCATCAAGCAGAGAAAGACCGCTTTTGCCTCATCACAGTATGCTTTATGCATGAACGATAAATCCATAATTATTTGGGGAGTTTGAATTCTCCCAAAAGGTTCGCAATGACCCCAGCAGACCCCTGTTTGCTTTTGTAATCGAGGTGTGCGTAGATGTCAGCGGTGGTAGAAAAGGTACTGTGCCCCAGCCATTCCTGAACCTGCTTCATAGATACGCCGTTCATCACCATCAGGCTGGCGCAGCTGTGGCGCAGATCGTGGAAACGGATGTGCTTCAGCCCGTACTTGGTCAGCAACCAGTCGAAGTGCTCCGTCACGAAGTTCGGGCGGATCAGCTTGCCTTCCTGATCGGTGCAGACGAAATCCAGATACTCAGTGCTGTAGCTCTTCTTGAACAGCTTGCGGTAAAGCTGCTGCTTTTCCTTCTGCTTCAGAAGTTCTTCTTCCACAGCCGGGATCAGCGGCAGGGTGCGGCAGCTGGTCTTGTTCTTCATCACATCGCTGACCACAGGAACGTACTTGCCGTTCACCAACTGTTCCGTCACCTTGTGATTGATGGTGATGGACTTGCGCTCAAAGTCGATAGACGACCACTTCAACCCCAGCACCTCGCTGCGGCGCAGACCGTAGTAGGCCGTGATGAGGATGCACAGATGCAGGGGGTCATCCTGCGATACTTCAAGCAGCTGCTGGACTTCATCCTTGGAGTAGAAGTTGGGACGGAAGCTGTTCTTCTTCGGGCGGTCAACTTTCAGCATCGGGTTGGTTTCCAGATAATCCTTGCGGACGGCATCCTTGAACGCTTTGCCGAAGATGGCGTGGTAGTGAATGACCGTGTTGGTGGTGTAGCCCTCCAGCAAGATCTTCTCCTGAAACTCATCCAGCACCTGCGGTGTGACCTCGCACAGCTTCAAGCCCAGCGGTTCAAAATACTGCGTGATACGCCCGGTGATCATCCGATTGTAGCTGATAAAGGTTGCAGGCTGAATGGATGCCTTATGGACTTGCACCCACTCGTTGAGATAGTCCAGAAACAGCATCTCCGACTTGTTGACGGGTTGGAGGGGCAGCGGCAGGGGCTTGGCGGTTTTAGCATCTACTTTTTCGTAGGCTCCGCCCCGCCCTGTGGGCAGCTCCCCAGTCTCATCATAGTGGAGCAATACTTCCCGGAGCATGGATTCCGCCTTGCGCTTGTTGCCCCGGACGGTCAGACCTGTGGAGATCCACTTGATCTTCCGCTTACCGTTGGCATCATAAAGATTGACCACGAAATAGAAACGTCCATTTTTCTCTTGGACAGACCCTGTAGTTTTCATCATAAACCTCCTTTGGGTTAACAGGCGTGCTGTCCGTTGCTGCACCCACAGCATACCACATCCAGCGGCGGATTTCCAGCCGGGAAGGTGCTCTGTCCGGTGAGCAGGAACTCAATCACGCTCAGCTTCGGGATACGGTAGGTGCGGCCGATTTTAAGCGCAAACAGGCGGCGGGAACGGATCAGTTCCCCGACCGTGTGGCGGTTCAGACCAAGCATCTCCGCAGCCTGCTGAAGGCTGACGGCATCGGGGTAGCCGGGAAACATCTGGGAATAGGCATCGTTAAACTTCATAGACCCTCCTTGGATATGGCAGATGATCATGCCGTGAAAACTGATAATTTGAAAAAGCTTAGATAAAGCTTGAGGATAAAAGCGATATGTAAGAGAAGCCGGCTAACATGCTGACTTCCCGAAAAATATGTTAAGGTCTCCCATATTCGCCCTCGGCACCCTAGGAGTGGGGAATCGTCCAGCAGCGGGCTTGCACCGCACCATTGGCATTTCAGCCACCCCGTCTTCGTTATGACCGGGCTGCGAGTTACAGAAGTACCTTTTGTGAAGTACCGGACGATTGAACTATTCTGTTTTCAAAGAACAGAGTTTTATAGAAAATCTTCGAAATTTAAGGCTTCCGAAAAATTGTCCCTCTAATTGGTAGGCATCGAGAAAGGCCAAAAAGTAACCCGAAAAAGAAATTTGTTAAAAAGTTCTTGGAAAATATAGCCGAAGTAGCTTCTTGGTTAAAATAACGTCGGTCCATGGGGTAACCGATGGAGGGCGAAACTTTGCAACAATGGCGGTGCCTGAAGTTGAAAGTGGTCTTGAAAAAAGATGCCCTCAATAGGTAGCCGACGAAAAAGGCCAAAACGTAGCAATGCTTTTGAAAATTAACAAAAAAGTCACAATTTGCATTTGCAAATCGTGCGTCTGCTATTAAACGGAATTGTCATAATAATCATACGAGTACAAGCAAACCTTCGTGAAAGAAGATACTCCGAAGAAATACCCCTCTATATACGAGCCCACGAAAAGGGCTATTCTGCACCCACCACTTACAATCTGTAACCAAGATGTAATCGTTCAAATTGATACTAGCCAGAAGAATCCTTCATAGCGTCAAAAAGTGTGTCACCTGCGGATAGGTGGCAATGTAAAGAGAGCTGACAGTAGTTTCAACTCTCGCGTCGCAGATAGGCTTACAGTCCATCTGCGTCAATATGATATAGGTCTCCCATATTCGCCCTCGGCACCCTAGGGGTGGGGAATCGTCCAGCAGCGGGCTTGCACCGCTTCATTGGCATTTCAGCAACCCCGTCTTCGTTATGACCGGGCTGCGAGTTACAGAAGTACCTTTTGTGAAGTACCGGACGATTGAACTGTTCTGTTTTCATGGAGCCGCTTTTTATAGAAAATCTTCGGAATTTAGGGCTTTTGAAAAATCATCCCCCTAATTGGTAGCCGACGAAAAAGGCCATTCTGCACCCACAATTTATAACTTGTAACCAAGATGTAATCTCTCGAATCGATATTCGCCAAAAAAAGAAGCCTTCATATACGAACCCAGTTGAAAGGCCAAAATACAACCACATCTTTGAAAGTTAACAAAAAAGTCACAATTGGCACTTGTGAAAAAAGAAGACTGGATTTCTCCAGCCTTCCAAAAGTATGTATCAATGGTTGCAGTTCAAGATCTTCTCAAGCGTGTCCGCAAACCTGACATCCTGCTCCTTCGTCCGCTTTGGGCTCCCCTTGGGGTGCTTTCCGGCACGGAGGAGCTTTTTGTTTTCATACCGCCGCAGCATGAGAGCGTCTATGTTGTCGGCGGTGTATTCCAGACCATTCTGGTTCAGCACCCGGGCGCACTTGGCAAGGCACATACTCGCCAGCCCGTAGTCCTGTGTTACGACCACATCCCCCGGTTTGACCCGGTTGACCAGCGCAAAGTCTACGCTGTCGATACCCTTGTCGAATACCATCGTCTGTGCACCCTCACGTTCGATCTGGTGCGAGGTGTCGCACAGGATGATGACAGGAACGCCGAACTGCTTTGCAATCTGCAATGTCAAATCGACAACCGGACAGCCATCTGCATCGATCAAAATGGTCATGCGTGTTCCTCCATCACCCACCGAAAGGCTTTCGCAGTGCGCAGGTCAGCGTCTTTGAAATGCCCGCCGCTGTTCCATTCAAGGGTGCAGTCTGCGCCACGCTCTGCAAGCCGACTGTGCAGGGTGCGGATATTATCCCCCACCGCAGCCATGACAGCGTTTTTCGTGCGCTCTTCCTTGTCGCCAAGGCTCAGATAAATGTGCTGTGCCTGTATCAAATGCTGCTGTTCAAACTCCATCCAGCCCGGAAACCAAACAGAGGGGGATGCGGCGGCGACACCATAGAACAGATCAGTCTGGGTGGATGCCCACAACGCAAACAGCCCGGCCAGTGAATAGCCGCCCAGAATGATTTTGACGTTTTCCGGGAGATGAAACTGCCGCTTCAGCGTGGGGATGACCTGTTCTATCAGAAAGCGCAGGGTGTCCATAGCATTGCCGCCAAACCCTTGCGTTCCCCACACAGCAGGGGCTTCCCACGGAGAAAGTGCATCGTTCCAGCTTTCCACTGGAATAGCCGCAAACAGAAAGTGGTGCGCACTCTGTGCAATAGCGGCAACCTCGCTGTCCATGCTTTGCAGCTCGTGTTCGCCGGTCATTTGGAGCAGTAGGTATTCTGCATGGGCTTCGCCGTAAATGCGGCAAGGTCTGCTCCTGATTTGCATTGTCTGTGCGGTCACTGCGACGTCCTCCCGAAAAAACTTTGATAAGCCCAGTATAGCAACTGAAAAATCATTTTGCAATTCAAAAGGCGTTCATAGCCGTAGCAAACCTGCTAACGAGTGTCAATAGCCTGAACAAAAAATCATCAAAAATTTATTGCCGGGTGCAGTTAAGCATCCGGCAACTTTAATAAGCCGACAGCACAAGCTTGTCAGCTGAAAATCATCGTAAGTTGATATCAATTTGTATCAGATGTTTTTTGATTCTCATTCATGATCCTTCTGGCTCGTCCACGTGTGGTGTCCTCAAAGGTTTCCTCTTCGCTGAATCGCAGCCAATAGGGATCTTCCATCAGACAAGCGTTGGTGCGCTTGACGATCTCCCAAGCGTTGTAGTCGGGCAGTCCCATCAATTTCAAAATCTCTTTGCAGTCCATCCGATTTTTCGGGAAGATACGCTTCTTTGCCCAAACAACCACATCGACTAATGGGACTTTGCGTTTGTCACCAATGAAAAGGTTCAGTGGAAGGCTATCCTGCGGCACGCCCTCATTTGCGCAAAGAGACTGCCCATCTTCACTTAGGTGGGCGATTTCTTTTTCATCCATCATCAATTTAAGATAGGCCATTTTATCACCCCATGGCAGCTTTCAGATAGTGCAGGCGGTATTTTAGATATTGGCGGATTGCCGTTACTCGTTTTTCACTTAACAGTGCGAGAATCGGCGAGATGGCCTGAATGATTTCACTATACAACTCGTCCAAGTCACGCGTTGGCAGCACAGGCTCGTCGACCAGTTTGATCTGCTGGGCGTGATGGCTGCGGAATGGCTTCGATTTATCGAACTGATAACGGAGTTTTGTGTCGGTCAATTCTTCGTCCGTTGTCCACGCAAGCAGACTGCCGCCATTGTCGTAAATAGGCGGAGCATTCTTTTTTCCATCTCGGACGATCACATCAAAATTATTCTCGTGGCGGTCTTCATTGCCGATAAAGGCATCGAACGCCAACATCTGATAAAGCCACTTCTTACCGTACAACTCTGCCGCATACTGGAACAATGCTTCCGGTGAGGATGCCTGACCGTTGGCGAGGAAATGGGCATCAGCCAAGTCGGCAAAATGATACAGCTGTTCATCGTCCGTTGTGAACTTGGGGCAGACGCTGACCACATCGCAGGAATAGGTCTGAATGTCGGGAAAGAGTTTGGCAGGCATCAGGACGTATTCCACATGAGGCAGACCCAGCACCTGTGCAATCAGCGATGCCATCACCTCAGAATACGGCTCATACCCGGCTGTCCCGGCCTCTGTGATGGAGTTGCCCTTGACCATAACAAGCTGATCATCTACATGATACCAGCCCTTTGAGAGCATTCCACGGCTCGTCCGTGTTTCACGCTTTTCGACCAACTGGATTTTTGCAGGGACTTCGATTGGGCTCATGGTATCACGCTCCTTTGTTCCATTATACCATGTTTGGATGGATAGACAAGATGAATTGACGAGCCGGACAATCTGCTGAAACAGAAGCCCAACCCACCGCAAGCATAGGTAAAATTTTTAAAAAATCAAAATTGGGCCTTGACAAATGGAAACCGTGATTTAATATAGCCAAATTCAATACACTAAACCGTTGAAGCGGAGATAACGGCGAACTATGCCCGTACAGAGAGCCTGCGCAGCTGAGAAGCAGGCCGGAAACCGTTCGTCAAGGAAGATGCGGCGTTTCGTCGCTTTTCCCGAAATGGACCGCTGAGGGTGCAGGGAACTGCGGCGCATCTGCCGCACAGTATTCTGCAACGCAGGGCATACGTCAGTTGCCGGGGATGTGTTGGCATCCCGCCAAGTGCATGGGGTTGTTCCCATGAAGTCAGGGTGGCACCGCGGATAAAAGGCCAAGCTTTATTCGTCCTTGACAGAAGAGGTTCTCTTCTGTCGGGGGCGTTTTTCTTTTCCACTCCCTCGGCAGAAGAGCCGGGGGAGTTTTTTGTTTGACGCAGAAAGGGGAAGCTGCTATGAAGATACGGCCTGCACTGGACGAAGCGAGAGCCATTGCGGCGGCAGGTGATTACAATGTCCTGCCGGTCAGCGGCGAGATCTTAAGGGGATAAGGGTACCCTCCTGCTGCATAAAACAAAAAAGGAGCTGCTGCACGGGTCTTTTCCCGGTGCAGCAGCTCCTTCTTGTATTTTTTATTTCTCTGCCAGCAGCACGGCCAGCACGGCCTTCTGGACGTGCAGCCGATTTTCCGCCTCGGTAAAGATCTCGTCCGCGTGGGCCTCGAAGACGGCGGTGGAGATCTCCTCGCCCCGGTGGGCGGGCAGGCAGTGGAGCACCATGCAGTCCGGCTTTGCCGCCTTCAGAAGGGTGCTGGTGAGCTGGAAGCCCGCGAAATCCCGCAGGCGGCTCTCACTCTCGGTGGTCCCGGGGGCGGCGGTGTTCCAGATGGCCGTCACCACCGCGTCGGCGTCCCGGACACCCTCGGCGGGGTCTTCCAGCAGACGGAAGGCACTGCCATACCTGTGGGCGAACATCAGCACATCTGCCGCCGGGCGGTAGCCGTGGGGGCAGACGCAGTCCACCTTCATGCCGGCCAGCAGGCCGCCCACGATAAGGCTGTTGGCCATATTGCTGCCGTCGCCGACGAAGCAGAGCTTCTGCCCCGCCAGCGGGCCGCGGCTCTCCCGGATGGTCATGAGGTCGGCCAGCACCTGACAGGGGTGGGCATAGTCGGTGAGGCCGTTGATGACCGGCACGCCCGCGTACTCTGCGAACTCCTCAAGGTCGCGCTGGCGGTAGGTGCGCCAGACCACACAGTCGTAATACCGGCCCAGCACCCGGGCGGTGTCCTTCAGCGGCTCGCCCCGGCCGGACTGCAGCTCGGTGGCGGCGTTCATGTAGTTGCCGAGGCCTCCCAGCTGGTAGACGCCCACCTCAAAGCTGGTGCGGGTGCGGGTGGAGTTTTTCGAAAACATCAGCGCGACGCTCTTGCCCTTCAACAGAGGCTCCGTGCCTCCGGCCTTCTGTCGGGCCTTCAGCTCGTCGGCCACATCGAGGATATGGGCCACCTCGGCTGGGGTCAGGTCGCTCATTTTCAGCAGATGCTTCATGCCTGCCCCTCCGTTTTGCTGGGGTCCATCCCGGCCAGCACGCTGCCCAGAATGTCCAGCGCCATCTCCACATCGTGGGCGGTGAGGCTCAGGGGCGGCAGCAGGCGGAGACGGGTCTTGGCCGTCAGCACCAGCAGACCCTTCGCGCGGCAGGCGGCCAGCACGTCAGCGGCCTTGATGCCCTCGAGGAACTCGATGCCGACCATCAGGCCGATGCCCGACAGGCTCTTGACCCGGGGCAGCTTTTCCAGACCGGTGCGCAGCTGGACGGCCCGCTCGTTGACGTTGGCAAGGAAGCTGGCGTCCATCCGGTCCACGACCACATTGGCACCGGCGCAGACCACCGGGTTTCCGCCGAAGGTGGAGCCGTGGGTGCCCGGCCCCATCCCGGCAGCGACTTTCTCATTCATCAGCACTGCGCCGATGGGCAGGCCGCCGCCCAGACCCTTGGCCAGCGTGACGATGTCGGGCTTGAGGCCATAGTGCTCACAGCACAGGAAGGTGCCGGTGCGGCCCACGCCGGTCTGCACCTCGTCCACGATGAGGACGAGGTCCTTTTCGTCGCAGAGGGCGCGGACGGCCTGCACATATTCCGGGTCGAGGGCCACGACGCCGCCCTCGCCCTGCACCAGCTCCAGCATGACGGCACAGGTATGACGGTCCACCATCTCGGTCAGGGCGCTGATGTCGCCCGCCTTGACATACTGGAAACCCTCGTTGAAGGGGCCGAAGTAGTTGTGGAACACGCCCTGTCCGGTGGCGGTCAGGGTGGCGATGGTGCGGCCGTGGAAGCTGTTGACCAGCGTGATGACATTGTAGCGGTCGGCGCCGTACTTGTCGAAGCTGTACTTGCGGGCGGCCTTGATGGCACCCTCGTTGGCCTCTGCGCCCGAATTGCCGAAGAACACCTTGCTCATCCCGGTGCGCTTGCAGAGCTTTTTGGCCAGCTTGCCGCAGGGGGCGGTATAGTAGAGATTGGAGGCGTGCTGCAGCTTATGGGCCTGCTCGGAGACGGCCTCGGCCCACGTCATGTCGCAGTAGCCCAGACTGTTGACGCCGATGCCGCTGGTGAAGTCGAGATACTTCTGTCCCTCAGGGCCTTCGGCGTAGAGGCCGTGGCCCTTCTCGAGGACGATGGGGTTGCGTCCGTAGGTGTGCAGGACGTATTCGCCGTCCCGCTTGATGACTTTTTCGGAATCCATATTCTTTACCTCCTGACGGTGGAGCCGCATACTTTCCCTCTTTGCCAAAGGCTCCCCTACAAGGGGAGCTGGCGCGAAGCGCCTGAGAGGTTGTACGAAGGAGAGCCTAGCCGTGAGCCGCAGCAGGGCTAAACCTCTCCGTCACGGCTGTCGCCGTGCCACCTCCCCTATCGAGGGGAGGCCTTGGCATATCGGAAAGTGTTCTTATCCATTATTATAGGGCACTCCGGCGCATCACGCAACCCTTATTCGTGATGGCTGCGGCGGTAGAAGCGGGTGCCGGAGCCGCGGTCGGAGAACAGCTCCAGCAGGATAGAGTGGGGCACACGGCCATCAATGATGACGGCCTCGTGGACGCCCTGATAGATGGCGTCAGCCATGCCGCCGATCTTCGGGATCATGCCGCCCGCGATGATGCCGGCGGACTTGTAGCCCTCGATCTCGGAGACCTCCACCTCGGGGATGAGGGTGGACTCATCCTCCTTGTCCCGCAGCAGGCCCGCGATGTCGGTCATGGAGACGAGCTTCTCGGCCTTGAGGGCGATGGCGATCTGGGCAGCAGCCGTGTCGGCGTTGACGTTGTAGGCCTGCCCGAGGTCATCCATGCCCACCGTTGCGATGACGGGGATATAGCCGCTGTCCAGCAGGCTGGAGATCAGGGTGGGGTCCACATGGATGATCTCGCCCACATGGCCCAGCTGGGGGTCCAGCTCGGTGCAGCGAAGCATCTGGCCGTCCATGCCGCAGAGGCCCACGCCGCGGCCCCGCAGCTTTGCCACGAGGTCCTTGTTCACCTTGCCGGCCAGCACCTGCTGGACGATCTCCATCGTTGCGTCGTCGGTGACGCGCAGACCGCCTGCAAAGTGGCTCTCGACGCCCACCTTTTTGAGCATCTCGTTGATGGCCGGGCCGCCGCCGTGCACCAGCACCACCCGGACGCCCAGCAGGGTGAGGGTGACGAGGTCGTTCATGACGGCGTTCTTCAGCGTCTCGTTGATCATGGCGTTGCCGCCGTACTTGATGACCATGGTCTTGCCGTGGTATTTCTGGATATAGGGGGTCGCCTCCGAGAACAGGAGGGCCATTTCTTCATTTTTCATTGCGGTCCTCCTTCTCAGGTGCGGTAATCGCCGTTGATCTTGACGTAGTCGTAGGTCAGGTCGCAGCCCCATGCCTTGGCCGAGGCGTCGCCGGTGCCCATATCCACCTTCACGAGGATGTCATGCTCAGCCAGAACTTTTGCGGCCTCCTCCTCGCTGTAGGGGTGGTAGGCGGCGTTCTCGCAGACGTAGACCTTACCGGCGGCGCTGGACAGCCAGACGCAGACCTTGTCGATGGAGAAGTCGCCGGGCGTGTAGCCGATGGCGCAGAGGATGCGGCCCCAGTTGGCGTCGCGGCCAAAGACTGCGGCCTTGAAGAGGTTGGAGCAGACCACGCTGCGGCTGACGGCGCGGGCCGTTTTGAGGTCGGGGGCGTGGGTGACTTCGCAGGTGATGAGATGGGTCGCACCCTCACCGTCACCGGCGTGCTCGGCGCACATATGCTCGGCGATGGCGGTCAGCGCCGCCACAAAGGCATTGTAATCGGCGTTCTCCTCGGTGATCTCCGGGTTGCCCGCGAGGCCGGAGGCCATGATAATGAGGGTGTCGTTGGTGGAGGTGTCCAGATCGACGCTCATCTGGTTGTAGGTGCCGGGCACCACCGTCTTGAGGGCTTTTTCCAGAAGGGCGGGGCAGACGGCGGCGTCGGTGGTGTAGAAGGCCAGCATGGTCGCCATGTTGGGGGCGATCATCCCGCTGCCCTTGCCGATCGCGCCCACCGTGCAGGTCTTGCCGCCCAGCTCGAACTGGATGGCATACTCCTTCTTGTGGGTGTCGGTGGTCATGATGGCTGTTGCCGCGTCGGTGCTGCCCTGTGCGTCAGCTGCAAGCTTCGCCGCAGCGGCAGGGATGCCCCGGGCAAAGGGGTCGATGACCATGGGCTGGCCGATGACGCCGGTGGAGGAGGGCAGGACGTCCTCTGCGGCGATGCCCAGCGCCTTGCCCACCAGCTCACAGCACTCCTCGGCCAGCGCCACACCGTTGGCGGCGCAGGTGTTGGCGTTGCCGCTGTTGACCACGATGGCCTGTGCATAGCCGTCGGTCAGGTGGGCGCGGTCCACCTTGATGGGTGCGCCGCAGACCTTGTTGGTGGTGTAGACACCGGCTGCGGCGCAGCGGACGTCGGCCTTGATGAGTGCCAGATCGTATTTTTCACTGTGATTCGCCCGGATGCCGCAATGGACACCGGCCGCTGCAAAACCTTTGGGCGCGCAGATGCCGCCCTCAACTTCTTTATACTGCATCTGAAAATCCCCCTAATTTTAAAACCTCTCAGTCTCGCTTCGCTCGACAAGGCCTCTCCTCGATAGGAGCAACAACGACGACCGCCGCCAGTGGCGGAAACAGGGAGTCGTTGTTGGGGCCGCGGCCAGCAAGACGCAAGCAAAGCGCTGCGGCGGCTGGGTGCCGCAACCCGGGCAGTGGCAGCGCGCCAGCGCTGACAGAGAGGTTATTCCAGCCCCTCCGTCTCGTCCATCCCCAGCATCAGATTCATGCACTGGATGGCTGCACCGGAGGAGCCTTTGCCCAGATTGTCGAACAGGGACACCAGCATCATCTGGTCTCCCGCTGCGTTGACGGTCATGTACAGCTCCATCCGGTCGCTGCCGGACAGGGCGTTGGAGTACAGACCATTCTCGGGCAGAGCTTCGTTGAGGGCGTGGACGGAAACGGTCGCGCCCTCCTTATAATATTCCGCGATGCCTGCGGCCACGGCCTCCGCGCTGGTGCCAGCCAGCCGGAGGTCGAGGGGCACCAGAACCTGCATCCCGCTGTAGTAGTCGCACACCACCGGCACAAAGGCGGGGGTGTGGGCGAGGCCGCTGATCTTCTGCATCTCGGGCAGATGCTTGTGGGCAAGGCCGAGGCCGTAGCTCTTGGGTGCGTCCAGCTTGCTGTGGGCCGGACGGTCGGCGCTCTCGTACTCGGCGATCATCTTCTTGCCGCCGCCGGAGTAGCCCGAGATGCCGGTGCAGCTGAAGGGATAGTCCGCCGGGGCCAGCCCCAGCTCCACCAGAGGCCGCGCGATGCTGATAAAGCCGCTGGCATAGCAGCCGGGCACCGCCACGCGGCAGGAATTTCTGATCTTCTCCTTCTGGCCCTTCAGCTCCGGGAAGCCGTAGTCCCACGCTGCATCGGTGCGGAACGCCGTGGAGGTGTCAAGCACCTTGACGTCGGGGCGGAGAAGCGGCATGACCTCTTTGGACGCCGCATCCGGCAGGCAGAGGAAGGCGAGGTCGGCGGAGTTGATGACCTTCGCCCGTTCGTTCACATCCTTGCGTCCCTCCGCCGAGATGCTCAGCAGCTCGATGTCAGGCCGGGCGGCCAGACGGTCGGCGATGCGCAGGCCCGTCGTGCCCGAAGAACCGTCGATAAAGACTTTCACGCTCATGCGTTTTCTGCCTCCCATGCGCCGAGCTGGGCCGAAGCCAGCTCGATCTGCTTTCTGACGCTGGCCTCGCTGGGACCGCCGTAGCTGGTGCGGCCCTCGCAGCACTTGATGAGGTCGATGGCGTCGTAGACGTCGTTTTCGAACAGAGCGCTGTAGCCCTTGAACTCCTCAAGGCTCAGCTCCTCCAGCACCTTATCCTTCTGGATGCAGTCGGAGACCATGCAGCCGGTGAGCTTGTAGGCGTCGCGGAAGGGCATTCCCTTCTTGGTCAGATAGTCGGCGCAATCGGTGGCGTTGATGAAGCCCTTGGCGGCGGCGCGGCGCATATTGGCGGGCAGGGTCTTCATGGTGTCCAGCATCGGGGTCACGGTCTTGAGGCAGAGCTCCAGCGTATCCACCGCGTCAAAGATGGCCTCCTTGTCCTCCTGCATATCCTTGTTGTAGGCGAGGGGGATGCCCTTCATCATGACCAGAAGGGTGTTCAGGTCGCCGTAGACCCGGCCCGTCTTGCCGCGGATCAGCTCGGTGACGTCAGGGTTTTTCTTCTGGGGCATGATGGACGAGCCGGTGGTAAAGGCGTCGTCCAGCTCGATGAATTTGAACTCCCAGCTGCACCACAGGATGATCTCCTCGCTCAGGCGGGACAGGTGCATCATGCACAGGGAGATGGCGCTGGCCAGTTCGATGCAGAAGTCACGGTCGGACACGCCATCGAGGCTGTTGGGGCAGGGTGCTGCAAAGCCCAGCTTCTCGGCGGTAAAGGCGCGGTCCAGCGGATAGGTGGTGCCTGCCAGAGCGCCGCTGCCCAGCGGGCACTGGGCGTCCATCCGGGCGGTAGCGTCCTCGAAGCGCTGCAGATCCCGCAGCAGCATCCATGCGTAGGCCATCAGCGCGTGGCCGAAGGTAATGGGCTGGGCGCGCTGCAGGTGGGTGTAGCCGGGCATGACGGCGGTGGTGTTCTCGGCAGCCTTCTTGCAGATGACCTTTACCAGCTCGACGATGTAGGCCTGCAATGTATGGCTGTAGTCCCGCAGGGTCAGGCGGATGTCCAGCGCCACCTGATCGTTCCGGCTGCGGCCGGTGTGGAGACGCTTGCCTGCGTCGCCGATGCGGGCGGTCAGAGTCTGCTCCACAAAGGTATGGACGTCCTCGGCGTTGGGGTCGATGGTGAGGGCGCCGGAGGCCAGATCATCGGCGATTGAGGCCAGACCGCTCAGGATGTCCTCACAGTCTTTTTCCGAGATGATGCCCTGCTTGGCCAGCATGGCGGCGTGGACGCCGCTGCCCCGCATATCCTGTGCGATCATCCGCTGGTCGAAGCGGATGGAAGAGTTGAAGTCGTTGACGCGGGAATCGACCGCCTTGGAGAAACGGCCCTTCCAAAGTTGTTCTGCCATTGTTAAAGTCCCTTTCATAAACCTCTCCGTCTCGCTTACGCTCGACAAGGCCGGGTTGCAAGGCCTCTCCTCGATAGGAGAGGCGGCAGCGCGTCAGCGCTGTCGGAGAGGTTGTTCCTTAAAAACGGCAAAGCCGCCGCAGGGGAAAAAGCTCCCGCGGCGGTGCCGCCAGCAATATGCCGGTGATTGAGCCTTCAGCGTGAAAGTGTAAAAAACACGCCAAAGGGGAGGATAAGCAGTTCCTTACTTGATCTCAGGCCAGTTCTTGGACAGCTTTGCGCGCTCCTTGATGGACAGGCCGAAGAGGTTGATGAAGCCGGTAGCATCGGACTGGTCATAGTCCTTATCCACGCCGAAGGAAGCAGTCTGCTCGTCGTACAGGGTGTACGGAGAGGTGACGCCGGCGTTGATCATGTTGCCCTTGTAGAGCTTCAGCTTGACATCGCCGGTGACGGTCTTCTCAAGGCTGTCGGCGAAGGCATCCAGCGCCTCACGCAGCGGAGTGAACCACTGGCCGTTGTAGACGATGTCGGCGTACTTCTGGGCCAGCTGAGCCTTGAAGTGTGCGCTCTCCTTGTCCAGCGTGATGGTCTCCAGAACATTGATGGCCTTATACAGGATCGCGCCGCCGGGAGTCTCATAGACGCCGCGGCTCTTCATGCCCACCAGACGGTTCTCGACGATGTCCAGCAGGCCGATGCCGTTCTCGCCGCCCACCTTATTCAGGTACTCGACCAGCTCGACTGCGCCCATCTCCTTGCCGTCAACGGCGGTGGGGATGCCCTTCTCGAAGTGGAGGGTGATGTAGGTCGGGGTGTCGGGTGCCTGCTCGGGGGAAACGCCCAGCTCGAGGAAGCCGGGCTTGTTGTACTGCGGCTCGTTGGCGGGGTTCTCCAGATCGAGGCCCTCGTGGCTCAGGTGCCACAGGTTCTTATCCTTGGAGTAGTTGGTCTCACGGTTGATCTTCAGGGGGATGTTGTGTGCCTCGGCGTAGTCGATCTCCTCGTCACGGCTCTCGATGTCCCACTCACGCCAGGGAGCGATGATCGCCATATCGGGGCAGAGGGCCTTCAGGGTCAGCTCAAAACGCACCTGATCGTTGCCCTTGCCGGTGCAGCCGTGGCAGATGGCGTCTGCGCCCTCCTTGATGGCGATGTCCGCCAGCGCCTTGGCGATGCAGGGACGTGCGAAGCTGGTGCCCAGCAGGTAGTCTTCGTACTTTGCGCCGAACTTCAGGGTGGGGAAGATGTAGTTCTCGACAAAGTCCTTCTTCAGGTCGAGGATATACAGCTTGGAGGCGCCGGTCTTCTTGGCTTTCTCCTCCAGACCGTCCAGCTCGGTGCCCTGACCGACATCGCCGGAGACGGCGACGACCTCGCAGTTGTTGTAGTTCTCCTTCAGCCAGGGAATGATGATGGAGGTATCCAGACCGCCCGAGTAAGCCAGAACAACTTTCTTAATATCTTCCTTTTTCATGATATTCGCTCCTTTGTTTGCTACACTTTTTACACTTTTGTCTGCCGCCCGGGCATCCCTCCCGGGTCGCTCGGCATCTTATCTTTCGGAGTACGCTTTTATTATACGCCAAGCGGTTTTTCCGTCAATGCAGAAAACCGCCAAACCTTGTGCAGATTTGGCGGTCCTTTTCTGTTATTTTGTATGTTTATGCATCATTTTCTAAATATATTCAAATTTTATGCATATTTAGATGCATATTCGCAGCGGCCCACCCGGCGCAGAGAGCCTCCTTCCGGGCCTTCGGCAGCTTTTTCAGGGCGATCTCCCGCCGGAGGGCGGCAGACTTGTCTGCACACTCCTCCAGATACGCAAAGTCCAGCGCCGTGTGGGCGCGGGTGTACTTCGCGCCCCGGCCGCTCTGATGGGCCTTGAGGCGGGCGGACGGGTCGTTCGTCCAGCCAGTGTAGAGCTGTCCGCCCGCGCAGCGCACCATATAGACATAGGCCGGCTTCTCAGAGGCGGCCATTGTTCTTCAGCACCTGACGGCAGGCGGCAAGCGCCGTCTCCTTGTCCTTGGCCGTGATGAGGAAGCGGCTGGCGTGGCAGAAGCTGATGCCCTCGAGGCCGCTCTTCTGCTCGATGACCTCCTGCGGCTGGCCGGCCCAGCTCTGGGGGAAGGGGAGCTTGGGCTTTTTGGTCTTGTGGTCGGTGACGCACTGGGCGCTCCAGCCGCCCCGCTGGCTGGGATAGATGACGAAGAGGGCGTCCGTCTTGTACAGGCCGTTCTTCCACGGCAGATAGCAGGGCAGCACCACGATGCCGTCGCGGGAGTTTTTGTAAGCCTGCTGGACCTTCTCGTCGGCGCGGTTGACGGCGTTGGCGCTCTCGATCTGGTTCTCGAGGATCTGCTTTGCCACAGCCACCGCCTTGAAGAAGCAGGCGTCCTGATCCTCCTTGGAGTCCCAGACGGGGTTGAAGAAGCCGATGGCGTCGCAGAGGCTGTTCTGTTCGCCGGTGTTGTCGTTCAGGTCGAGGGGCTGGATGAAGTTCTCATCGATGAGCCGGGCCTGACGCTCGCCCACAAGGCCGGGGCCGAGCACCCGCCACAGCAGGCCGAAGGCCGCGTAGGGGGTGCCGTTGGCACGGGTCTCCCGGGGTTCCTGATGGTGGTCGAACATCCCGAAGCCGATGTCGTACACGATGCCGTCGAAATCCTCCGGCACGACAAAGCCGCGGGTGATCCGGATGTCCGGGCGGAGTATCTGAAGCAGGGCCGTGGCGAACACATCGTCCGCGTGGAATTTGCCTGCATGGGTAAAGCCGTTTGCGGGAATTTTCATAGGATTCTCCTCATTCTCTCATACATTCTGTTGCTCACAGTATAGCACATTCCGGGGCAACGGACAACAAAAAGGAGCTGCCGAAGCAGCTCCCGTGTCGCATCTGAAACGCCCTTACTGGCCCATCTGTGCGGCCAGCTCCTCCTGCGTCATGATCTGATAGTCCGCAGGGATGATGAAGAGGTTCTGGTCCACGCTGGTGGAGGTGACGCGGTACTCCACGATGGTGCGTCCTTCGGCAGCGTCCGTGACCACATACTTGAGGTCATCGCCGACGAGGCAGTAGGAGACGGTGGACGTCTGGCCGTCGTCCCCGGTGAGGGTATAGGACAGGGCCTCGCAGTCCTGACCGTTCACGTTCATCGTCGTCTCCGTGCAGGGGATGGCCTGTGCCTCGCCGGAGACGGCCTCTTCGCTCACGGTCACGGTAGGCACCTCGCCCTTGACAGCCAGCTTGGAGGCGGCATCCACCAGATAACCCTGACCATCCTTCAGGATGTAGACCAGCTGACCGGCCTCGCCCATGTCCATCTTGATGTAGGCGTTGCCGTTGCTGCGGGCGGCGGTCATGGTCTGGGTGGTGCCGTCCGGGGAGGTGGTGACGACCTCCTCGTAAAACTCTGTGCTGGCACGCAGAGCGAACGCATGGTTCAGGCGGGTCTCGATGGAGTCGCCGGGAGCAGCCATGCACACCGGCATCAACACGGCAGCCAGCGCGGCCACCGCCAGCAGAGAGGCGATCTTCTTATACAGCTTCATATCAAAATTCTCCTGTCTTTCAGCTCATTCTGCGAGATTTTTCTTTTCTTGCGTCCTGATTATCTTACAACTTTTCACGGGGCTCTGTCAATCATCACATTCGCCCTTATGCCAAAAAACAGTCGCAGAGGCGTTTCTTTCGCTCTGCGGCTGCGGTTTGTAAAGTTTTTGTGGAGAGATCACTTCCGGCTTCTGCGGCCAGTCTTGGTGACAGCGCGGGTGGGAGTCTTGGTGACTGCCGTGGTGGGCTTGACCACCGGGCTGAGATCCGGCTTCGGGGTCAGGGCCTTGGTGGTCGGCTCGCCCAGCGCCAGTACCTGCGAAAGCTCGGCCTGTGCGGCGGCAGCATCGCCGTCCGTGACAGCCAGCACATCGGCGTAGAACTGCTCCATCTCCTCCCGGGTGGCGAAGGTGGCGACGTACATCTGGTTGCCCATGGCGCCGGAGAGGGCGTCGGGGATGCGGTCCACCATCTTCATGTTCTTCTGGTACTTCTGCATGATCTGCTCGTGGCTGTACACAAAGTTCTTGCCGTCGCGGCGGCCTGCAAAGGGGCAGTAGTAGTGCTCGCCCACCGGCATATCGGTGCCGCCGAAGGCGATCATGTCGGCCCAGATCTTATAGACGTTGGTGGAGCGGGCAAAGTTGATCATATCGGGGGTGAAGCCGCCGCAGGGGCGCATATTGACCTCAAGGGCCACGATCTGGCCCTTCTTGCCCATGCTGGCCTGATTCTCGGTCATGCGGAAGAACTCAAAGTGGACAAAGCGGCTCTTGACGCCGAAGCTCTTGACGGCCGCACGGCCTGCGGCGCGGGTGTCCTCGGGCAGGTCCTTGATGATGTAGTAGATGGAGTTGTCGTCGTTGTTCACGATGTCCATGATGGACACGGGGCTGACATTGCCGGCCTCAAAGATGGGGTTGCCGGAGGCGTCGATGATGGCGTCGTAGCTGTTGACCTCGGCATGGACGAACTCCTCCATGATGTAGGAGACGTCCGGGTGGTTCGCGGCTTTGCAGTCAAGGAATGCCTTCAGCTCCTCGTCGCTGGCCAGCCTGTGGGTGTCAGAAGCGCCCACACCATTGTCGGGCTTGACCACGACCGGATAGCCCACCTGCTTGATGAAGGCTTTGCAGCCGTCGAAGTCGTCCACCATGTGGTAGCGGGCGACGGCGATGCCGGCTTTCTTGTAATACTCCTTCATCTTGCTCTTGTACTTGATGCGGGGCATATCCTCGGTCTGGAAGCCGGAGGTGATGTGGAAGTCGGTGCGCAGGGCGGCGTCCCGCTCCAGCCAGTACTCATTGTTGGACTCCAGCCAGTCGATGCGGCCATACTTGAAGGCGAAGAACGCCACCGCGCGATAGACCTCGTCGTAGTTCTCGAGGCTGCCGACCTTGTAGTATTCGTTCAGGCTGTCCTTCAGCTCAGGCTTCAGCTCATCGTAGGGCTGGTCGCCGATGCCCAGCACATTCATGCCGTCGTTCTTCAGCTCCCGGCAGAACTGCCAGTAGTTCGTCGGGAAATTGGGGGAGATAAAGATAAAATTCTGCATTTTCGATTCTTCTTTCCTTAAATATCCTCTCTATTCTGCCTCCCGCAAAGAGGCAGGCCAAAAGCCTCTCCCTTTGGGAGAGGTGTCACCGCAGGTGACGGAGAGGGCAAGCCCGGTAAGGCAGCGCTGCCGCGCAGCGACTCGCAGGCCCTTTGTTTGAGCGAAGTTATCGCTGTACCTGTTGTGTTTCCCGGTCAGCATCCTTGCCCTCTCAGGCGCTCACGCGCCAGCTCTCCCAAAGGGAGAGCCTTTTTCGGGGGCCATCACCCCAGAATATACGGCATATAATAAACCACCTGCTTATACCACCAATCCCAGTCGTGCTTGACGTCGTGGCCCCACAGGTCCACCCAGACGGGGATGTTCTTTGCCTCGAAGATGCGCTTGAGCATCCATGTGGTGTCGGGCTGCTCCCATGCGCCCTGACCGCAGCAGATGACGGCCTTCTGGTTCCGGTACAGCTGCATATAGGGGTGGTCCTCCGGGAAGTTGCGCATATAATCCACGGGGGAGTTCATATAGACCAGCTCGTCCATGTAGTCGCCGAAGCCGTAGTGGGCGGTGTAGATGCCGCTGAGGGCCAGACAGCCGCAGAAGATGTCGGGGCGGCGGAGATAGAGGTTGACCGCGTGGGTCGCGCCGAGGCTGCAGCCGAAGGCGATGACGCCGGGCAGGTCGTCCCAGCCGTTGCGCTCCTTGGACAGATAGCGCAGCTTGGGCACTGCCTCGTCCACGATATAGCGCAGCCACTGCTCATACCGGCGGATGCGCCAGTAGGGGTCGCCGTTGGTGTCCGACCACGTCTCCTTGTCCAGCGTGTCGATGGACAGAACCATGATCTGGCCCGACTCGATCCACGGCGCGAGGGTGTCCGCCATGTGGAAATCCTCGAAGTCGAAGAAGCGGCCATCCTGACAGGGGATGTACAGCATGGGCCGGCCCCCGTGCCCGTAGATCTTGCACTCCATCTCCCGGCCCAGCGCCGGGCTGTATTCCTTGAAATACTGCATCTCCATATACTTTCCTCCTCTTTTTTATCGCAATCTTCAAAAATAGCGCCTATCAAAATAGCATATTTGCGATATGCAGTTTGCGGATGTTGCTTGTGCATTAAAAACGCAAACTGCTATATTACAGCTCGTACATCAGCGTGTGGAACACGAAGGGCAGCTGCTTTTCCCAGCTGGCCTCGCTGTGGTTTCCGCCGGGCACGACGCGGGCCGTCAGGTTGATGCCGCGGGCAAAGATCCGGCTGCACATCTCGCCGAAGCCCTTCCGCATCCCGTCGTGGTTTCCCATCTCCTTGGAGCCGTAATCCATGTAAAGCACCGTGCCCGGGGCCAGCTTGCAGCGGCCCACCAGCGCCGTCAGGGCCTCTGGGGCCACCCACAGCGAGGGCGAGAGGGCCGCTGCCCTGCCGAATACATCGCTGTACTGCAAAAGGGCATACAGGCTCATGAGTCCGCCCATGGAGCTGCCGCCGATGAAGGTGTGCGCCCGGTCGGGCTGAGTGCGGTAGTTGGCATCGATGAAGGGCTTGAACTCGTGGACGAACCAGTTCAGGGTGTCCTTGCCCTTGCCGTCAAAGTGGCCGTACTGCTTGTCGTCGAAGCGGTAGGGCGAATACTCCACCAGACGCTCGTTGTTTGCGCCTGCGTTGCACTCCACTGCCGCCACGATGAGGGGCGTGTCGGTGTAGTCCAGATAATCGGCCACGCCCCAGCTCTTGCCGTAGGTGGCGTCCTCGTCAAAAAATACGTTCTGCCCGTCGAACATATACAGCACCGGATACCGCCGCCCGGGGTCGGCGTCGTACATGGTAGGCAGGTAAACATAGGCCCGGCGTTCTTCTTCGCCCCCCACTGCGGGGTAGCGGATGCTCCACTTCTTTATCATTTTCTCATTCCCTCTCGTCATAGGTATGCTTTAAGTGTATCACCCACGGAGGAGAATTGCAATCCACACCGGGTACAGAAAACGCCGCCGGGCGCAGGGCCGGGCGGCGTATGGAAGCCCTAAAGGCTTAGTACTTCTTCTCCACAGGGACGATCCAGCCCTTGGTATCGGGGATCTTGCCCCACTGCATACCGGTCATGGTGTCGTAGAGTTTCTGGGTGACTGCACCGATCTTGCCGTCGCCGATGTAGGCGTGCTCGCCCTTCCAGACCAGCTCCTTGACGGGGGAGACGACCGCAGCGGTACCGGTGCCGAAGACCTCTTCCAGCTTGCCGTCGCGGGCAGCCTGCATGATGTCGGCGATGGCCAGCTTGCCCTCGATGACCTCATAGCCCCAGTCCTTCAGCAGCTCGATGCAGCTGCGGCGGGTGACGCCGGGCAGGACGGTGCCCACGGTGGCGGCGGTGTAGACCTTGCCGTCGATCTTGAACATGATGTTCATGCTGCCGACTTCCTCGACGTACTTCTTCTCGACGCCGTCCAGCCACAGCACCTGTGCATAGCCCTGCTCCTCGGCCAGCTCACCGGCCTTGATGGAAGCAGCGTAGTTGCCGCCGCACTTGGTAAAGCCGGTCAGGCCGGGAGCGGCACGGATGTACTCGTCTTCGACGTAGATGCGGACGGGGTTGATGCCCTCGGCGTAGTAAGCGCCCGACGGAGCGCAGATGATGCAGAAGATATAGTGCTTGGAGGCGTGGACGCCCAGACCCACATCGTTTGCGAAAATGAAGGGACGGATGTACAGGGAAGCGCCGTCCGAATGGGGCACCCAGTCGCGGTCCACATCCACCAGAGCCTCGACGGCCTGAATGTAATCCTCCACAGGGATCTTAGGGATGCACAGACGGTCGGCGGAGTCCTGCATACGCTTTGCGTTGCACTCGGGGCGGAACAGCTGGATGGTGTCATCCGCCGTGCGGTAAGCCTTCATGCCCTCGAAGATCTCCTGTGCGTAGTGGAACACCACGGTAGCGGGGTCCAGCTGGAAGGGTGCGTAGGGGACGATGCGTGCATCGTGCCAGCCCTCACCCTCGGTGTAATCCATAACGAACATATGGTCCGTAAACTTCTTGCCAAAGCCCAGCTTCGACTCGTCCTGCGGCTTTTCCTTCGGGCAGGTAGTACGAGTGATCTTGATGTCCAACATGATAAATTTCCCTCTTTTCTGATCTCACACAGCGCCGCGCAGGCTGCACGCCTCGCGCCAAAATTGCCGAATGTTGTTTTCTATTATAATGCCGCCGACCGGATTTGCAAGCAACCGAAAAATGTTTCATCTTTGGGGCGGGTAAGTTGTCACAAATTATGACCTTGGCGGTGTGCAAAAGCGGGAAAACATGATACAATAGGACCAATACGAACGATTTTCTGCCGAGAGGAGCTTGTTTTATGATACAGGGCGTTATTTTCGACATGGACGGGCTGATGTTCGACACCGAGCGCATCTGGGATACCTGCTGGGCGCCGGCGCTGGCAAAGTTCGGCCTTTCTTATAAGGAGGGCCTCTCGCAGGCCTCCCGGGGCACGACACGATCCGGCACCTGCGATGTGCTCCGCCGCTTCTACGGCGACGGCTGCCCCGCTGCGGGCATCGTGGAAGAGCTGTACCGGCTGGGCTATGAGGCTTTCACCAAGCCCGTGCCCAAGATGGCGGGCCTTGACGAGCTTCTGGCGTGGCTGGACGCCCACCACATCCCGATGGCGGTGGCCTCTTCCAGCCCCATGACTATCATCGAGGGCCATCTGGGCCACTGGCAGCTGAGTCATTACTTCAAGGCCGTCATCTCCGGCGAGCATCTGGCCCGCTCGAAGCCTGCGCCGGACATCTTTCTTCTGGCCGCAGAAAAGCTGGGCACTGCCCCTGCCGAGACACTGGTGCTGGAGGACAGCTACAACGGCGTCCGGGCCGGCGCAGCCGGGGGCTTCGTCACTGTGATGGTGCCCGACCTCTCGCCCGCCACCGATGAGATGCGCCGCCTCTACACCTGCGAGTGCACCTCTCTCCATGAGGTATGCAAAAAGCTCGAAGCAGGGGCCTTCGACGAGGGCTGCGGGGGAGGATGCCGCTGATCCTCGCTTACAAGACGGGCCTTTCTTCCTGTTTTCGCGCGTTTATATCCTTTCCTTATACCAGTCCATCGCCTGCCTCATCACAGCTTCGGGGGCAAAGACATAGCGGCGGTCCAGCACTTCCAGACCCAGCGCACCGGTATAGCGGCAGATCTCACCCTTTCTGATTTTCATTTTTACCGACAGCTCCCGCCTTTTCAGAATCTTTCTCCGTTCTGATTTTATGACAAAACAGACCAAACCGGTACAAATAGGTTTGGTCTGTTTTGCATTTACCCGCCGCAGGCGAACCCACCATCTCCATGACGGCTCTTTTGGAATTGCTCAAGGATGCCGACCCGGAAATGAAGGCAAAGCTCCGCCTGGCCCTGCTCACCTGATGCAAAAAAGGGCACTGATTGCAATGCAATACAGCGCCCTACATCATCGGACACGGAAAACACCCACCGTGCAAAAACCGTGCAGAAACCGTGCACCCATGGCTTACAAAACAAAAAAGCCATGAAATCTTTCGATTTCACGGCATTTTCTGGTGCGATGGAAGGGACTCGAACCCCCGGCCTACTGATTCGTAGAAACCAAACGGCATCTTTCATCCATATCCACAATTCACGAAGAATCGTCATTTTCATCGATGCACCGTGATTTTAGAGTTGTGAATCTATTGTATTCCTTTGCATTGTTTGCACTCCTTTGCACCTGTTATCCATCCTTGCAATGTGCAGAAAATGTGCAAAAGTGTGCAGAGCCAAAATCAGCCCTGCAAGACGACCTCAAACTCAACGGCTTTCCTGCTGGATTTTTGGGGCATCGGCAGAGCAAAAATTCCCAATTTCATCCAGACAACAATCTTACATCATACACCGGTTTTATGGCAGGGTTTAGGACATCCGAACAGACACCGTTTGATATAGAAAGTGAGGTTCACCATGAATAAACTGCTTTCCTGCCGCTTCAATATGGACACCAACCGGGTGGAAGCCCGGTTCGAAGATGGCACCATCGTTGCCATCGACTGCATCGCCGTGGAGGACGAGTACGGCAACGCCCCAGCGCAGCGGGCTGAACTGGACTGGCTGCTGTACAACAAGCCCTTGGAGTATGTGCAGATGGTGCTGGAAGGGGAGATGGAGCGCTATCTCTCCCTCAGCTGCAACCACGGTAGGCTGGAAGATTAAGCCCCTATAAAGAACACGATGCCCACCGACCTATGGTTTTCGCCATAAGCTGGTGGGCGTCGTTCGTTATTCGGGATTCTTTGGCAGGCGGTCGTACAGCACCACCGTGTCAGCGATTTCAATCTGTACCCTCTCTTTCTTGAGCAGGGTAACCGTCCAACGGATATGCCGATGGTTGTTTCATTTTTCTGTAACGGCATCTTGTGTGCCAATAAAGGGTGAAACCCTCCCTTTGCAGGGCTTCGCTTAAATAGTTGAGCCTTATCTGAAATCTTTTGTCGAATTCAGTATTTTATCAGTTATAACTTTTGGTTTTGCAATTTCTCCATTGAGTTTCAATCGTAAGTGTGATATACTGTGGTCGGCCACGGAAGGAGAGTGAAGTTTTATGATCAAACGCGAACTGTATATGAGCCGCATCCGTCCGTTTATCGGGACGGAGCTAGTCAAGGTCATGACCGGTATCCGCCGCTGCGGAAAGTCGGTCATGTTGGAGCTGATCCAGCAGGAACTCACGGAGTCCGGCGTCAGCCCAACACAGTTTATCGCCATCAACTTTGAGGATATGAGCTACTCCCATCTGCAAACCGCGCAGGCGCTGCATGATGAGATCACCAAACGCGCCAAGGAGATCGACGGCAAGGTCTATCTGTTTTTTGATGAGATTCAGGAGGTCAAGGACTGGGAAAAGTGCATCAATTCTTTCCGCGTTTCGCTGGATTGCGACATCTATATCACCGGCTCCAATGCAAAGCTGCTGTCTGGTGAGCTTGCAACCTATTTGGGCGGACGGTATGTGGAGTTTGTGATCTATCCGTTCTCATTCGGAGAGTTCATGGAGCTGTACCGCTCGATCAGTCCTGATGCGTCCATTCAGCAGTGTTTCCAAAAGTACCTGCTTGCCGGAGGGATGCCCTATCTCGCAAACCTCCGCTATGCGGATGCGCCGTCCAAGCAATATCTTCACGATCTGTTCAACTCTGTCCAGCTCAAGGACATCGTGAAGCGAAATAAAATCCGTGACGTTGACCTGCTGGAACGGATCATTGCCTATGTGATCGCCAATGTGGGAACGACCTTCTCGGCGACCTCTCTTGCAAAGTTCCTGAAAAACGAGCAGCGCACCGTTGCCCCGGAAACAATTCTGAACTATATCAAATACTGCTGCGAGGCGTACCTGTTCTATCAGGTGAAGCGGGAGGACTTGCAGGGCAAACAGATCCTTGCCTCCAACGAGAAGTATTATATTGCCGATCACGGAATCCGCGAGGCGGTCTTCGGCGGCAATATGCGGGACATCAACCTCATTTTGGAAAACATCGTCTATCTGGAGCTGCTGCGCCGGGGCTATGAGGTGACTGTCGGCAGGACGGGCGATAAGGAAATTGATTTTGTATGTGACAAGCGCGGCGAAAAGCTGTATGTTCAGGTCACTTATCTTCTGGCATCGGAAGAAACAGTCAACCGCGAGTTCGGCGCGTATGATAGCATCCGCGACAACTTCCCGAAGTACGTTGTTTCCCTCGATGAGTTCGACATGAGCCGAAACGGGATCAAACACCGGAATATCCGCGATTTCCTCTTGGCGGAGGAATGGAACTGAACAGGAAGCCCGGCATCACGTCAAATGGCGCGATGCCGGGCTTCTTAAAACTCAAAATGGAAAATCTAAATGATAGGCATCTTTCTCTCCGGTGTATGAGCCGTCATCAATTTGCTCTTGTAATGATTTTCCTACACCAGCAAATACACCATTTTCGTCTATAAAAATTGGATATGTCTGATTTGGACGTTGTGTCTTGTCGAACGTACTCAGTGTAAGCCCCTCGAATGGCGTTCTGTTATTCCCGCCACAAAAATCAAGTGCGTTTGCGTGAAAGTCCGCAGGCACAACAAAAACCAGATACTCTTGCACATAGTTAAAACCGCCTGATGGTTTCCCACCAGAAGTTTGTACTGTGACAGTCACAATCTGCTTTGTCCCAAAAATCTCTCGCAAGAGATTTACAAGATTATGTAGTTCATGGTAGCTGATGCTTATAATTAAGCATCCATCATCCGCCAGCAGCTTTTGCAGCAGCTTCAAGCGCGGATACATCATGCACAGCCACTTGTCGTGGCGGGTCAAGTCCTCGCCCTCTTTGCCGACGACCTCGCCCAGCCATTTCTTGATCTTGGGGTCGTTGACGTTATCGTTATAGACCCAGCCCTCGTTGCCGGTGTTGTAGGGCGGGTCGATGTAAATGCACTTGACGCGCCCCTCATACCGGGGCAGCAGCGCTTTCAGGGCTTCCAGATTATCGCCCCGGATGATCATGTTTTCGCTGCCGTTATCTTCGCTGTGCTGTCCGTTTTCATCAAAGCTGTACTTGCGCTCCAACACCCGAAACGGCACTTTCTGATGGTGATTGATCACCTTGCTTTTTCCAATCCATTCAAGTGTTGGCATGGCTGATTTCCTCCTGAAAATAAAGCATATTTCGTAATTCACAATGCAGAATTTTCGACAGATTACAATTATGCATTACGCATTATGAATTATGAATTTTCTTCTTGATATACTTGCCGTTCTTGATTCTTGCGTCCGCCGGTTTCTCTGCGTCCTCTGGAATCCCCCAGACCGAGCCAATGCGGATCGCACCGGGGACACGCCCCTCGCCGCACAAAATCTGAATACGGCGGGTGGAGATACCCCAGCGTTCAGCGGTTTGCGCGATTGATAAATACTTCATGGGCAGCACTCCTGTTGCAGTTCCGTTCTGCGTCTGCTTATAAAATCACAGTATAATTATAATCGTCAAAGCGAATAAAAGCAAGGACTTTCCGGAAAAGCTCAGGAAGTATCTTCAACCTAAAAAACAAGGGTTTGGGGCTTTCCCAAAAATCAAAATGGGCGTATCGGCTGCAAGGCTGAAACGCTCATTTTCCCGGTGTGTACGGACACCGGATGTGCTTGCTATTCTCTCAAATCTCATATCCGCAGATACAACGCGCTCCCGCTTTCGCAAAAGCAGGGGCGCATATTTTTTGAAAATTTCTCATTTTGATCCCTGCGTTTTGACTTAAAAATGTCCGTTGTAAAGTGAAAGGAGTTCTTTGATATGCCAGACCGCACGCGACCCATCCGCAAGGAAATCTGCCTGAACGAGCAGGGGTTGAATCTCATCCAGCACAAGATGCGGCAGTTGGGAACGCACAACTTCGGTGCGTATGCCCATAAGATGCTGATCGACGGCTACGGTACTTTACACTTCACTTTTCATAAGTCCTACTATCACCGCTTTATCACAATAAATTTTACAAAACCATCTTGACGCACCTTGCAAACCGTGATACCCTTTATCGCAAATCCCGCCGAGCTTGTCGGGGCAATGCCCCTCCATCTTGCTGCGCAAGACCGCTCTGCCGCTTAAAAGCCCCACTGGGGCTTTCATTGCTACGCAAACGCGGTCTCGTCGAAAAGTACAGAGTGGCGAGGATTTGTTCCCTATGAAGATTTTTACCGCCCCGCAACACACCCGATCTATTTTGCCGCCGTTTCACCCGACAAAATCATCGCTGCGCTGCGTGGGCGGTATTTTTCTTTTTTACAAATAAAATCTTATGTAGTTGTTCAATCTTCCAAAATTTGTTTTTAGTTGTTGACTACACAACCACAAAGTGTTATTCTGTGCTTGAAAGAAGCAGGTTGTAGTGTCTGCACTGCGTCCGGCTTTCTTCATATTGTACCTTGAATCTTACATAAGCCGTCTGAACGAGATACTGCGCCATGACCTCACGCTTTCTGTGGGCGAGCCGGACAACGCCGCTGCAAAACAGGGGTAGGAACTGCGTTCGGTGTGAACGGTGACCATGAGCAGGGACTTTGCCTTTTCACACGTTTTGCTCTGCAAAATTTTCAACGTGCATTGCGGTTCGACTTCTGAAATTTTCAGTGTTGCACGGAAAGGGCGAAAGCAAGTATCGACCTGTGGCCACAAATTTTCAATGCTTGAAAAATTGCTGTCCACTCAGTCATCCTTGTTGGGGCAAGCGCTTGTCGGGGCAAAGCCCCTCCATCTGCTGTCGCAGACCGCGCTGCCACTTGAAAGCCCCACCGGGGCTTTCATTGCTTCGCAACCGTGGCCCTTCCCCAAACCCTGCTCTAGCTTCGCACCGTTGGTGCGAATGCGGCGTGTCGCATTACATAGCCCTCTCCATCCCGGAGCGGGCATTTATCATTTTCACAGGAGGTCGAATATGGCTGAAATGAAAAGTCCGAACGTACACGCAAAGAAGAACCGCAATGACACGCCGCGAAAACGAAAGACACACATCATCAAAGTCCGAGTGACCGCAGAGGAAAAACTGCGGATCGCATACGCCTGCAAAGAACTCCACCTCACCCAGTCCGAACTCGTCCGCCGCGTTCTGTACGGCGTGAACGTCAAGCACACCGTTGTGGTGGCGCAGGGCGGCGAGGATACACTGGCGGCGCTTGCCGCCTTGTCTGCCCAGTGCAGCAAGGTGGGCAGCAACCTCAACCAGCTTGCACGGTACTTCAACTCCGGCGGCAAAGACACCGAGCAGCTCCGGGCGCAAATTCTGGAGGAACTGTCCGCACTCACGAACTTTCGGCTGAAAGCCGAAGAAACGGTTGGTGAACTGTATGGCAACCATCAAGCATTTGACCTCGAAAAACTCTAACTACGCCGCCGCCGAAAGCTATCTCACCTTTCAGCACAACGAGTACACCGGTCTGCCCATTCTGGACGAGAAGGGCAGACCCAAGCTGCGGGATTCGTACCTGCTCGACAACCTTGAGTGCGGCGAATCCTCGTTCGCTATGGCCTGCCTGATCGCCAACCGCAAGTACGGCAAGAACGGCGGGCGGGAGGACGTGAAGACCCACCATTATATCATCAGCTTCGACCCGAAGGACGCAGTAGAGAACGGTCTGACCATGGAACGGGCGCAAGCCCTTGGCTTGCAGTTCTGCAAGGACAACTTCCCCGGTCATCCCGCCATCGTCTGCACCCACCCGGACGGTCACAACAGTGCGGGAAACATCCACGTCCACATCGTCATCGGCAGCTTGCGTGTCCGCACCGTGGAACGGCAGCCCTTCATGGACAAGCCGTGCGACTGGGAAGCGGGCAAGAAGCACCGCTGCACTTCTGCCATGCTCCGGCACCTCCGTGTCGCTGTCATGGAAATGTGCGAGCAAGCCGACCTGAACCAGATCAATCTGCTGGAAGCCCAAGGTGACCATGTTTCGGAGCGCGAGTATTGGGCGCAGCGGCGCGGACAACGCCGCCTCGACCATGCAAACGCCAAGCTTGCCGCCGAAGGGCAGCAGCCCACCCAGACCGTCTACCAGACCGAACTGGACAAACTGCGAAAGCAGATCTACGCTGTGCTGAACAAGACCACCACCTTCGAGGAATTTTCTGCATTGCTCATGCAGGAACACGGCATCGCCGTGAAGGAGAGCCGAGGCCGGTTGAGCTACTGCCCACCCGGCCGGGCAAAGTTCATCACCGCCAAGAAACTGAGCAAGAAGCTGGAAAAGGAGCAGGTGCTGACCGCCCTCTCCCAGAACATCCAGCTTGCCGCCATCATCCAGCCCAGCAGCGAGAAGAAGCCGGATAAGATCAGGAAACTGGTTGACATTCAGGCGAACGTTGCTGCGGGCAAGGGCATCGGCTATGAGCGTTGGGCGAAAAAGTTCAACCTCAAACGCTGGTCGCAGACCTTGTGTCTCCTGCAGGAGAAGAAGCTGCTCAGCGAAGATGCCCTAGACCAGCGCATTGCCGAACTGAAAACTCAGCACGACGATGCACTGGCGGTGGTCAAAGACTTGGATGCCCGCATGGTCTCCCTCAAGGAGCTGCGCGGGCATCTTGTGGTCTATCGGCAGTATAAGCCTCTTGCACAGAAGCTCCAGACTGTGCGGAATCCCGCCAAGTTCAAGGAGCAGCATCGTGCAGAGCTTGCCGTTTACGATGCAGCCTGCGCCTATTTCAAGGCCAATGGGTTCAGGACTCTGCCGGACCTCAAAAAGCTGGATGCCGAATATCAGACCCTTTCCTCGGAGAAAAACGGGTTCTACACCCGCTACAAGAAAGCGCAGATCGAACTGCGTGAACTCCGCACCGCACAACAAAACGTGGAAGCCTTCTTCCGCAAGGAAGAGCGCAACCACGCCGTACCGCAGCAGGAGGTCAAATGAACAACACTCTGACGGATCGATGTGTGAATAAACCCAACCTCACCCACGCCCCTCACCGGGCTTCGTCCTTTCGCCTGTACCCCACCCATTGGGACGGAGGGTAGCACCTCTGTCTTTTCGGACGTAAAGAACGCCATCTCGACCCGGCAGGCAGCGGAGCTGTACGGCTTCGCCGTAAACCGGAACGGTATGATGTGCTGCCCCTTCCACGGGGATAAACACCCCAGCATGAAGGTGGACAGCCGTTTCCACTGTTTTGCCTGTCAGGCAGATGGCGATGTGATCGATTTTGTCGGCAGACTTTTTCAACTTTCTCCCTACAAGGCTGTGGAAAAGTTGAAGGAGGACTTCGGCATGGCACTTGCCGACGGCAAGGTGCGGCTTGCTCCCCGCAGACCGCCCACCGTCCGGCAGCAGCTGCTGGACTATTACCGCTGTCTGCAGCGTTGGCGGGTCCGATATGCACCGCAGTCACCCACAGAAGAACTTCACCCCTGCTTTCTTGAGGATAATCTGGAATCGCCTGTTCCGCAAAAGAAGTTCAGCCAGTTCCTGCTGAAAAATGCAGGGAAGTATGGCCTGACCTTTTCCAAGCACATCGAGGGGAAGTACCGCGGCTTCCGGGGCGTATGCGTCCACCCCGCCTTTGCTGCGGCATAAAACACACGAAAAGTGAAATTCTCCCGCCCCACGCGCCCCGAATCAGCGGTTTTTACCTGTTATCGCTGTTTTCTCCGGGTTTGTATCCGCCCTTTCCGGGCGGATGCAGGGCGGCAAAATGCCCTTTGGGGCGGGAGAGAAACCCGGACGCGCCCTCTTGGGGCGCATCCATCCAGCCATGCGCCCTGTAAAATCAACACAGAAAGGTACTTTTGTGTGGTTTGGGGCGCATGGGGCGCGTAAATTCAAGTTCTCGCACTTTTTTGGGCTGCTGCTTCGGGTCAGGAGCGGCAGGCCCTTACATATTTACCGGCCCACAGGGTGCAGCTCAACCGGAACTGCGCCGGGTCTGGAGAAGTGCAAAGGAGACATGCCTATGACGAATGTCCGCAAAAATTCCGCTAAACTGACCCGTGAGGACTTGAAAATCGCGCCCGAATCCCCTACAATGAAATTGTCCGAAACCCCTGCCGTAGAACCTTCTGACCAGACCAGCAAAACTGTCCGACACGCCCCTCTCGTTTACCGGGTGGAGGAGATCGCCCAACTGTTGGCGATCTCCAACCGTGCTGCGTACAATCTGTGCAACACCACGAAAGATTTCAAGGTGATTCGCCTCGGTACCAGCATCCGGGTAAGCAAGCAGAGCTTTGACGATTGGTTTGCTGCGGTCTGAGGGAGGGAATATCTATGGCATCTATTATGAAACGTGGCAACACGTATTCTGTCCGATACAACTACAAAGACCACAATGGCAAGCCCTGCAAGGGCTGGGAGACCTTCAAGACCAAGGCCGAAGCGCAGGAGCGCAAGATCACGGTCGAAAAGGAACTGCTGGATGGTACATTCCTCGTGCCGGATGCAATGACGGTGGAGGAGATGCTCTACAAGTGGATTCCCATTCAGTCCAGCAAACACAAGTGGTCTCCCAAGACCTACACCCAATCTGTGGCGATGGTGCAGAACCTCATCGTGCCGTATATCGGAAAGCGGAAGGTGCAAGACCTCCGCACCTACGACATTGAGCAGTTCTACGCCACCCTGAGCCAGACCCCCTGCGGCCAGTACGTTCACGGCGAGAAGCAGGAGCTGACGGAAAATCAGAAGAAGCGGCTGTTATCCAGCACGTCCATTCACGAAGTCCACACGCTCTTGAAAACCGCCTTTTCGTATGCCGTTGACTGGGATCTGATTCACAAATCGCCTACTCCCCGTGAAGCCCCCAAGATCAATACCGAAGAACGCACCATCTGGGATGAGCGCACCATGCTGGCGGCGTTGCAGACCATTGAGAACCCCGCCCTCCATCTGGCGGTGCATCTGAGCATGATTCTCTCCCTGCGAGAGGGTGAGATCCTCGGCTTACAGCCGGGAGACCTCGCCTTCGATGCCGCCGATGGTCGTGGAGCTATCACGGTGAACAAGGCAATGCAGCGTGCCAACAAAGAAGCCTTGTCCAAGATCGACCCCAGCCAGATCTACCACACCTTCCCGGACAGACGGGAGGGGAGCAAGTCCTCGCTGATTCTGAAAAAGACCAAAACCAAGAAGTCCAACCGTGTCCTGTATATGACGAAACCGCTGAAAGAGGAACTTCTGGCATGGCTCGACAAGATGAAGCAGGACGAACAGAACGCCCCGGAGAAGTACAGCAACTGCGGTCAGCTGTTCCGCTTACCAGACGGCTTACCCATTGCCCCGGACGTTCTGACCAAGTGGTATCGGCAGTGGCGAGCAGAGCACCCGGAGTTTGAGAAGATCGTGTTTCATGGTCTGCGACACTCCAGTGCCACCTATCAGCTGTTGCAGTCTGGCGGTGACTTCAAATCGGTGCAGGGCAACACAGGTCATGCAACTGCTACCGTCCTGATGGACACCTACGCTCACACGCAGGACAGGCCCCGGTTGGAGCTGGCAAAGAAGATCGAAGCCGACTTCTACCGGCAGGACACAGCAGGAGCAGGGCCGCAGGCGTCCCCGGAAAGCAAAATGCCGGCGGCAACAAAAATCACAGGCAAAATGATCCTTGAAGCCATCCGGCAGATGGACGCAGAAGAACGCCGCGAGCTGACGCGGGTGCTCTTCGCATAAAAATTTCTTTTTTGTGCAGCGAAATGCACGCTGTGCGAGCAATGCAAAGATAACATGGCTTTTTTGTAAAGTGTGCAGAAAGTGTGCAAGTGTGTGCGACCTCTGCCAGAAAAACAAAAAAGCCATGAAATCTTTCGATTTCACGGCATTTTCTGGTGCGATGGAAGGGACTCGAACCCCCGGCCTACTGATTCGTAGCGCAAGTCAGGGGTAATTCCTCCATTATGCCGCCTGCCGTAAAACATAAAATTTTATCGATAATAAGTAATTTATCCGAATTCATGTTTCACGTCCACTGGTAAATTTTGCACCTGTTGTCAACCATTGTACAGGGTGAAACCGTGCAGATTCCGTGCAGAAACCGTGCAGGACAATTTTAGAAACTCGGAAGCAATTCACACACAAATGACTTGACGGCATTGTTTTGGGTGGCCATCCTCTTATTTTAGTACTTGCTGCATCACAAGCCGATTGGAAAGCATCTGATCTTATTCTCAGGAAAACCCATCGTTTTATGTTAGAAAAAAGCAACACGACACGATATGGTCTGTACTGCCTTGTAGTGGTATCCTTTTGCCAACACCAAAACAACATAAAACGAAAGGAAAATAAATTATGAAACGTCTTTTTACTCTGATTACTTCTATTGTTCTGGCCACCAGTCTGCTGGCTGTCCCCTGCTTTGCCGCTGAACCTGAAGACTTGCCCACGCCTCAGACTGGCGTGACCGAAACAGAACAGCCCGAAGACCCGGACGAATCGGGTATGCAGTTATATGACGCGTTTCCGGGGGGCGGTGAAGCTCTTTAAGTTTCAAATTCCATGCCCAGATATTCTTTTGCTTCCTTTTTGGTAATTTCCAATCCTTCCTGGTATTCGATGACCTGGCACAGATAATAGCATTTACGATAGAGATCCGCGCTTTTTTTGTCATCTCCCATGAAATGAGCGCATTCAGCTTGGATTTCAAGACAATGTGGTAAATATTGATAGTGCCCATATTTGAGGCAAGCCTTCCTGCCTTCTTCTGCACATTCTGCGCTATCCTCGTAGCGACCGCACAAATCCAGAACACGGGCATAATTAAAATAAACCATCGGTAAGATACCAACCGAAGTGATTGTTTCTTCAAAATGCTTTCGGACATATTTCAGCAGCTGGTAATAGATATCAGCTGCTTTTTTATTTTGTCCATCATCGGAGTATGCAATTCCAATTTGATTGATGATCTTGATTTCGTCTGTCGAATAAAAAAACCTCTCAATCTCATCCAAATTAAAGCGGGGAACCGTCAGCCGAATTGCTTGCATCAACAGGTCAATCTGTTCTTGTGGTGTATATCGTTGATCCAAACGCCCCAACAACACCTTAGAGCGTAAGATAAACTGCTGCGCGATTTGATCGTCATGGTCTGCAATCTGCTCAAATTTTTTTAAGGTTTCAAAGCCTTCCTCCACGCGATGATTAGCATTGCATGCAACAATCTCCTTTTGAAGGGCTTCCATTTCCAGCTCATTTTTACTCAACAGTGCAAAATAGCGGTCATCCGGCAGGCCCAGCCGCTGCAAAAGGGCATTGATCCGATTGCGGCTGGGAGTCTGTTTGCCATTTTCCAGTCGGGAAAGGGTCATCGGTTCACAGATTCCATCGCAAAGCTGCTCCTGGGTCAGGCCCAGATCCAGCCGCCGCTGTTTGATATATTCTCCAAGAAAAACATTTTTCATTGAAACCACCCCAGATTGAATAAAGAGTTCTTATAATTATAAAGGATATCAAGCTAATTTTCCAGTCGTTGATAGCTGGAAATCAAAAAGGAATAAGTTCATTGGAATCCAACTTATCGTTTTGTGTTATTTGAAAGTAACTTGGTACGATATGTTCAGAAGTGCGTCGTGCTGCTACAATATAGTCACAGCGATGAACCAAACATCCAGAGCTGAAAAAAGAAAGGAGAAACAGAAAATGTATACCGTAACTTTTTCCAATGAAGAGCTGGAAGAGATGAAGGCAAACGACGCGGTTGTTATCGTTAGCTGCGATGATGACAACGGGCACCGCCTCTACTGATCAGTGACGGTTTCCCAAGGAGCAAATGTTTGCTTCTTGGGATTTTTCTGTATAATGGAACCATGTTTTATGAATTGAAAAACGGAACGCTTGTGGAAACCAAAGACGCACAGGGGAATTTTGATCTGACACAGGTCCTTGGAAATAAATATTTAGAAGATGTTGATTCCGAAAAATGTGTTATTGTTGATACGTACAGCAATAGATGTTTCCTCATCTCAAAAGATCTCCTCCACCATGGTGTGAGCGAAGAAGTATACCACAAAATGCTGGATAGCGATGAAACCGACTCAAACAAGTCAAGCGAAGAAGTCACTTTCATCTTAACAATTACGTATAAATGCAACATGCACTGTACTTACTGCTATCAGCAAAACGATAAAACCTTGGAAAAGAAACTTATCAGTGATGAAACTCTGGATAAAATTTTAAGTATCATTGCACAGTATATGGAAGCAAATCCGAACAAGACCGTTCGACTGGGTTTATTTGGTGGCGAACCCTTGCTGATCGAGAATGAGAAAGTAATTGATAAAATTCTCCAATTTTGCAAAGAGCACAAAACCACTGTTCATATCACCACAAACGGAAGTTTCCTTTCGTATTATTTGAAGAAATTTATCATCAATCGTCGCTTCATCAGCGGTATTTATCCCACAATCGACAGTATGGCGTTAAATTATATGACGCGATACGATCTTGATCCGAGCCGGAACAATACAAATGAAACTTTCAAACTCCTGTGCTGTATTAAGACACTTCTGCATTACGGCATCCATGTGGACTTAGGAACCAATATCGATAGGCACAATCATAAAGAAATCTGGAATACACTGGATGACTTGAAGAAGTTACAGCTTTTGCAGGATAAAAACTTTGCGTGGACTATTGGTCGAGTAGATGATCGTTTGTATGAAACAAATTTCCCTGACATCATGATGGAAAGTGAGATTCTCGCTGAGCTTCAAAGCAAGCCTCTCCCGGACAATGTTCACGCGGCATTTTTAAAGACCTGCTATAACTTTGCCGACAAAATGGGCCTAAAGTTGAATTTGCGGGAGCATAAACAAACACATAGTTATTGTTGGAGCACTTCGTCATCCAGTAATGTTTTTTATGTTGATATGAATCTGAAAACATATCGTTGTACTTGCACAGTTGGTAGATCTAGGTACAGCCTTTTTGATTTTTCCTATGAAAATTTAACAAATTATCGGCCCGTCGCTGTAACCTGCAATTCTTATGCGGAGTGTAAGGATTGTAAAATCGGTGGCTTCTGCGGTGGCGGATGTCAGCTGTCCCACCAAATCGATTTCAAAAAGTGCTGTACATATGAAGAAGAAGTTTTTTCTCACTTCATGAAAACACTGTTTATTCCTTATATTAAATCCAAATATAACGAGGTGAATCAAAATGAACGCAAAGCTGAAAACAGATGCACTTGACCTTACCTCTCTGCTCAATGGGCTGGTGTTTTTCTCCCCAGTCTCTCTACTGGTACGAACCACTGCAGGAATCTCTCTCAGCCAATTCTTCATTTTGCAAGCAATTATGGCTACTATGGTCCTCCTCACAGAGATTCCTCTCGGAAAGCTGACCGATCGCATTGGCTATAAATCCACGTTGGTACTATACCAGATCGCGCTGCTCATTTCGAGAACCTGCCTCTTGCTGGCTCATGTAAGCTGCAATTATAGTCTGTTTATTTTACAGGCTATCCTCGAAGGCACAGCGGCTTCCTTTTCTTCTGGGACGCAGAGCGGCTATATTTATATTATGTTTTCAAAGGAACATTACGCTGAAAAATCTGCACATGTCGCCAATTATGGAACTGTCGGATTTTTTGCCAGTACCCTAGCTTATGCGGTCCTGTACACGCTGATTGGCATCAAGGGTCTGCTTCTGGCAACGATTGCCGCAAACCTTGTTGCTGTCTTTACCTCTTTAAAAATCCCCAAGGAAACAGTGCAGCCCAGAAGTGAAACGCGCCAAAAGAAAAACATTCCCTATCCGCAGTTGTTTCAGCAGAAAAAGATATGGATGCTTCTAATGATTTTGGCAGCTTTGAACATTGGCCGCATTCTGATCAATTTCTTCTATGCGGAGAAGCTGCAGTTGTGCGGGATCAATGAAACCTGGCTCGCCGCAATTATTATGGGTTATTCTGCAATTCAGTTGCTGTCCGAACGGATTCTCGCCCGTACCAAGCCTGAACACTATAATCAAATGATGGCACTGTTTTTCATTCTGAGTGGAATAGCCCTTGGTGTGTTGGGCTTGGTCAATGTGCCGGTTTGGACTATCCTATTTATGCTGATCCTTCCGCTTTTTTTGGATATTCCATCCTATCTGCTGGGAGAAGTCCAAAACAGCATTGTAGATGCTGCCGGCAGGGAAGACAATCGCGCCGAGCTGCTTTCCGTCTTCAACATGGGCGTCAATGTTACTGAAATTTTTTATCTGTTTGGCTCATCACTACTGGTGAGCGCCGGGTCAACGGCTTGTTTTGTCATCCTCGGTGCTTTTATGACCGTAGTTGGAATTGGCATCTGTCTTTCTGTGAAGAGCGCATGGTTGCTTTCACTTCAAGAAAAAAAGAACGGCAACTAATTTTAGTCTACAATATCAAGAGGGCTTATATATGATGTCTGGATACATCTCCGATTGCCTAGGAGAAAATTTCAGTTGTATTCAACCCAAGCCAATATTACCTCAAAAATTCAATTGGGATGTCTTCATGGCCACACTGATTCCTACTGAAGGGTGTAATTTTCAGTGTTCATACTGCCACAAAAACCACCCGGCAGCCAGTATGACCCGTGACACACTGGATCAGATCGAAGAGTATATCACTGCGCAGGCCCCACGGCATAAGCAGGTTGTGCTTGCATGGCTTGGAGGCGAACCGATCCTTTGCAAAGACACTGTATTGGAAGTCTCTGAAATGATTCAGAACTTGCAGAAACAGCATGGCTTTCAGTATACTGCCAAGATGACCACCAATGGTTATCTGCTGGACGAAAAGCTGTTCCGTCAGTTTTGTCAGGCAGGAATTACCAGCTACCAAATTACACTTGATGGTTGGAACCATGACAAGACTCGGCCCCATGTATCTGGCAAAGGAACCCTGCGGACCATCATTGACAATCTGGTCGCTCTTTCCAAGTTGCCCCCGGAAGAGTACTCCTTCCATATCACGCTACGCCGTAATCTTCTGGCCGGCGATGAGGACTACAGTTGGTACGATTACCTTTACCGTTTGTTTGGACAGGATAAACGCTTCGATGTACTTGTTTGTGCAGTTGGTGACTGGGGCGGCAAAGGCTCCCACGATCTGTCACCCCTTCACCAGGATACTCAAGAGGTGTTGGTTGCGAAGCATATTGCATATCTGGATAAAATCGGGATGCTGCGTTATAATCAAATGTACTGTGTCTCCCGTCCAAATCGTCTTGTATTCTGGCCCGACGGGAAAATTGGAAAATGTACTGCGGCTCTTAACCGTCCTCAACCCCAGTTAGAATGAAGCCGTTCAAAAAAGACGGTATGATCGATCCAGAAGTTCAGCATCTTTAGATGTCTTCTGCCCTGAAACCTGATTGCTGTGGCAACCAGAATGTTTTGGTGATAAGCGCAAAGCTCAGTTCGATCATGTGTACGAGTTGACGCCCGCATCTGCTATTGCCTGAAGCCGGGAGGCAACGCGATAGCCGGAAGAATCCAAAGAAACCGCGCCGGGGTTTCGTGGCACACGACTTTGGTTACAAAGTCTAGTGTGTTACACCTTGGTTCCGGCTGATGCGGAAAAGGGGCTGCGAGAGGCTCCGGCAAGCACCTGTTCTGCGGCAGAAGGATGCGCGGATGGGCGTGGCAGTTGACGGTCTCTGCCCACCCAGCGCAGGCTTTCAGAGGAACCAATGGTGTACGTTCTCCCGTCCTGCCGCAGCAGCGTTTTTCCCCTATAAGCCGCAAGGTAAATAATCAACGTCTGTGCTTGCCCCGGTTTCCCGCTAGTGTCCCCGGTTTCAGCATTGCCGTTTTATAAAGGATCTTCTTTATCAGCTTTCTTTCATCCTCTGTCAGCTTATCGTAGTTGATTCCGATTGCCTTCAATGCCGTTCGAATCTTCTTTTCATCCGCAGACCCTTCATGTTTCTGTGCATCCTCCAGTTCCTTCATCAGGTTATCGATCATTGAACCATCCGAAGTGGTCTTGTCCTTGCGGTGTTCCGTCTTGATGTTCTTCAGGATGGCCACCAACTCATCGTACAAGACCCGGCCAAAGTACTCATCTTCATCGATCTGCCCCAGCTTCAAGGTGCTCATGTACAAATCGTTTTCATCTGCTGCATACTTCTTTTTCAGCATTTGCCGGGTCGCTTCCAGACCAGCATTGAGGTTTTGAATGTTTGCGCTGACATATCCGTCCACATAGATCTCCAGATCGGTCATGAACCTCTGAAAATTCTCATGCACGATCAGCTCACACAGCAGCCGATGATTGAATTTTCCATTCCTTAATACGTCCACTGCGCCATCGCTCAGATGCAAGTCCGAAAGGACTGCATCTGGGCGTTTTTTGTTTTCCGTCACACCCAACAGGTAGTCCGTGGTCACGCCATAGAACTCAGCCAGCGTTGTCACCGCATAAATGCTGAGGTCGGTCACATCGTCGCTCTCGTATTTCGACAATGCCGATTTGGACAGACCCGTCTGCTCTGCCAGCATTTCCAGCTTCAGATTCCGCTCCACACGCAGGTCTTTGAGCCGTTCTCCCAGTGTCAGCTTGATGTTCATGGTCGCACCTCCGATGTTTTTTGCACAGTATACCACTTCCAGCGGTTCCTGTCCATAAGCGTGGAATTTTGCAGTTTCTGCACCTGTTTTCCGACATTATGGATATACGGCACAGCGGCCATTGCGGTGCTATCCTATAGACAGAAAGAAAACATATAACTCCCCAGCAGCGAACATGTTAAGGGCTTCCCGCGAAAGCCCTCTGAAATATCTTTCATAACAGGACCTTGACAACAGAATGACCGTCCGAACTGCCCAGACCGCCAAGACCTCCCATCGGGGGAGCGAGCGCCCTGCATGGGGCCGACACAGAGTCCAAAAAGATTTCCTGTCGGGAGGCAGCAAGGGAGACCGGCTTTGAACGTGGCAGGGATCAAAATGATCCGTGCCAAAACCTTTGACCAAAGGAGAGATTTTGAGCTTATATCAAAAGATCAAGTCCGCCATCACCGTTCGGCAGGTGGGAGAGATGTACGGCATGGAGCCCGACCGCCATGGCATGGTGTGCTGTCCGTTCCATTCTGACAGCGACCCCAGCATGAAGCTGAACGACACCTATTATTATTGCTTTGGCTGTGGAGCCAACGGAGATGCCATCGACCTCACCGCCAAGCTGTTCGACCTGAATCCCCGGCAAGCCGCCGAGAAGCTGATAAATGACTTCGCGTTTGCGAAGCAATGCAGTCCCCAGTGGGGACTGCAAGTGACAGAGCGGTCTTGCGTCAGCAAGATGGAGGGGCCCCGCCCCGACAAGCTCTGGCTTGACCCGGATAAGCCACCCGCCAATGCCATCGCCCTGCCGCCGCCCAAGCGTGACCTGACGGACGAGCAGTGGGCAGACATCGCCTACTGCCTGCGGGTGCTGACCGATTATCTTGACCTGCTGCACGACTGGCAAAAGCGCTACAAGCCCGCCAGCCCGGAAGAACCGCTGGACGAGCGGTTCGTGGAAGCCCTCCACATGACCGAGACCATCGAGCACCTGACGGACTGCGTTGCATTTGGGACGCCCCAGCAGAAGGCCGC